>LDWW01000017.1 GCA_001045525.1 Chitinispirillum alkaliphilum
GGGGCTTAACAAAAGAAAGTCAACAATAAGGGCACGGGTTGAACATGTATTTGGTCGAATGGCCATGATGCATGAAAACACCCTTCGGTGTATCGGGCAGCATCGGGCTGCGAGCAGGAATTTTTTAAGAAACACCGTTTACAACATTACTCGATATGAGACAATTGTTCGCTATGCATAAACAGTACAAAATAGGGGGAACTATATCCTTACATATTGGATCATTATCGCAATTTTTTGTCCGAAGTCCCGAACAAAAATCCCTTATATCAACTAATTGAATTAATTTTGATAATGAACAATTGAATTTTCGGTTTCAACATAGATTTTTAGAGGTCACCTTCTTCAGGAAATTGAAAATCTGCAGGTACTGCTGCATAGTAGGCTCTCACGCTGTCGGGTAGGCTTGGGTCTATTCCTTCCTGAATTATTTCATAATCCATGGGATAATCAAACAGCACGAAATTACTGTCACTGGTTTCATATCCTTCCATAATTGCCCATTGCTCCTCACCGTAGGGCAGAAACTTTACATATATATAGTTGGGGTCTATCTCAAATTCAGAGTCCTCAATTGCTGCTCTTTTATGCAACCCTGCGTTGTCTTTACTAAGCAGTGACATAAACGCAGCTCTCATATTCTCTATCGTGTACGGGTCATCCAGTTTTTCTCCGAGTATTAGCTGTTCCTCAACAGGGATATCCCGATTAGCCGGGGTAACCACATCAACATTTGAACAAGAAAAAAAGAATAACAAGAGAAAAAGTTTTAAGGCGAATGCCTCTTTAATAAGGTTCTTCATAACCTTCACTTCTATTTAATAAGTGGTGTGTGAGATGGAATTGACAGGAGTGTCATTCTCAATATATAGAATAAACTGCTGCCATGCAGAATTTTTTTCAGGATCAAACAGTTCTTTACAACAACGCACAGCATATCAAAAATGTTAGTAACCATTATCGAGGTATCGATATCTTCATTCAGCGATATCAGGTCCATTCCCCCACTCCCCTGTTTTCTGTACCGTCTCATTTCCCCATAAATAAACTGCCGTATCGGGACTTTGAAAACGGGACGGGTTTTGGAACAGTAATTCAGGGTGATTTGAGGCTGATTTGCAGGAAATTCAGGTGTCCCGTTTAACCTTCGTTTTTAGGACTGGGGGAATAATGTGTGTTTGGTATTCATTGCCCTTTTTGTATTTTTTGCGTAAATCTTTACATTTAAATTCGATTCCGATGAGATCAGTAGAGCTTTCGTAACAAAGTGCAATCGTTTGTGCTACAGATGTAAATTCCTATACTTTTAATCCAGTAGGATGAAGTCTGGTGTCTCTATAATTTTACTTTTTCCAGATGTTTTCAACAACCCAGAAATTTTAACGTTAATTCCTTTATCAAGAGCTTCGCAAGCTTTGCTAAAATCTTCAGTATTTAATAAAACCTTCGCTTTAATAATTTTTTCTTCATCTCCAATGAAATTAAATGTGATCTCACCTTCGCTACGATTAGCAGTATCAGGGTCTGCTTGTGCTTTAGAAACTTTTCCAACAAATGTCCCGGCCTTCCCCTCGTCAATAGGCTTAAGTTTCGAGATTATTGATTCCATAGGAGGAATGTAATCTTTTGTAAATGATACGGCTCTCGGAACATCTATGACATCTTTTGTTATAGATGACCACGATGTAAATATTTCTATTTCTTCCTTATCGCCATATTCACCTAGTTCAACTATACTTTCTATAAAATTGGCACTTATCGTTTCAGGTTGATTAGGATCTTCAAGAGATTCGTGATTGCCTGTTTCGATTACATCTTTAAGCCTTGCGAGTGCTTTCATGTATCTCTTCGTAACTTTTCTTGTAAAAGAGGTCCCAAGCTTATCTTCAGTATTAAATAAACTTAGTTGAATCGGTTTTTCTTCAATTGTTTCTTTAACAAAAGGACATACTACAGATGCAACAAAACTGCCTCTTTCTGTCTGACCAAGAAAACACGAGTCTATAAATTGCTGTGCATTTTTATATGACATTCTTTTATGAAATGATGTAGGATTTACAATATCACAAGCTGTTGCAAATAAAGATTTTTTTGCATTTTCAAGTAGGGCAAAACCGTCGTTAAATGATATTAGACCTAATTCTGTCTTTTGATTTTCAACTCGAAATCTAATCACATCAGAGGGTGGCACTAAAAGATCGTTAATTACTCTTTCAGGCTCTCTATTTTCTACGAATGCAATTTTTGAGATAGCTTTATATATCAATTCATCATAATCTGAAAAGGCTCTACTTATAGGCAATAATATTTCTGTAGGTTTTGGCAATTCTGTATAGAAAATGGTTAAGCCTTCCCGCTTGCTTTGCTTTTTTGTCCAATCTCTGTTTTGCAAATATCTTTGAAGCGTAGCAAAACTTAGTCGATTCACCACCGTTAAGGCTATTTTTGTATCGATATTCATAATTCTTCTTCTTTGGAAGTTTTAAGCATTAAATTATAAACCAAGTCTGGCGAAAATGTGTTCGCAGTAGGGGTTCTTACCGTAACAGATGTCTGATTGTCAGATTCAGGGAGTCCTTTGAGGTTATAATAATAAGCACATTTTTTTACTATAAGCTCCTCCGGCGAGTGCTTTAGCCAGTCTTCCGATTCTTCGGAAAGACACAGTACTACAAGAAGTCGAGGTGTTCCAGTACCATAGTAAACTTCGTTCCTCTGGATTTACCATCCCAGAAGGCAATTACCATATTGGAGGCATCAACGATCAACTTGTTCCGCACTAAAGGTGCTCCCCTACCGTGCTTTTTGTAATCAGGAAGAAACTCCTGCAGCTCGATGTTGTTTTCCCTGGCATACTGTGCTGCCAGTGAATCCGCCCCCTTCGCTCCACCAGAGACAATCTTTACGATTTCCTCTTTATCCAGTGTTTCTTTCAACAAAGAATAATCAAATCCGCGCGATCCGATAACCGCTATTCTTTTCATCATACCCCCTGGCAGTCTCAATTCCTGAGACTGCAATAAAGTAGTTACTTTTCTTTTTCCTGTGAACTGTCCGTATCGCTCTCTAAGTCAAGCTTCTCCAAAATGGCCCCCAGCTCTTCTTCGGTCAAAAGGCGCTCTTCCTCATACCAAATTCTTGTCATGCTATATCCTCGTTGTAATCTTAATGAGAATCTGGTCAAATGCGAAAAAAAATATGTATCGCTGCTAATGATGATACACGCGTCTGGTCTGCAATTCATCATTAAAAAAATTGAACACCTGAACATAACCCCGGAGTCCCCTTTGGCATGGTTATTGTTCTATTCTCTAAGTAAAAAGAGAATTCAGGTTTTAGAGAGAAAGAGCGCTTAAGTTTATGTTTCCATTAAGAGATGAAAACCCTACTTTCCGCACCTCTTTTCTTACATTCATTATAATAGGGCTCAACGTAGCCGTATGGATATTTATTCAGGGCATGGGTCGTGAGCCGCATGTAAGCCGCTCGATTTGCAGATTTGGTCTCATTGCCGGGGAGCTTCTTGGCACGGTCAATGAGGGGACACGGATCACAATCAGCCGCGACACTCAATGTGTAATCGGTGAACCAAACTGGTTTACGGTATTCTCATCGATGTTTCTTCATGGGGGTTGGTTTCATTTAATCGGTAATATGTGGTTTCTGTATGTGTTCGGGGATAATATCGAGGACTCCACCAGCAGAGTGAAATTTGTCTTTTTCTTTTTACTGTGTGGTTTGGCGGCAAGCGCAGCTCAAATGCTTTCAAATCCCGCCAGCCCTGTTCCGATGGTGGGAGCTTCCGGGGCGATAAGCGGGGTTATGGGTGCATATGCAGTTCTCTATCCCAAGGCACCTGTTCACATGCTGATCTTTCTGGGATTTTTCATAACACGGATAGTCATCCCCGCATACCTTCTTCTTGGCTACTGGTTTCTTATACAGTTCCTTGGTGCACTTCCTGCCCTCACCGGCGAATCCAATGGAGGAGGGATAGCATTCTGGGCCCATATAGGCGGGTTCATCGCCGGAGTGATACTCATACCCTTCTTTCAAAACAAAAACCAGGTACATCTTCACCGGGAAGCGCTGGAGGAGCGGTGGCGATGGCGGGATGAGGGTTGATTTAGCAGCTCAGTTCCATGAATTCAGTTTCTGCCCGCCTTAGAGCCTCTTTACGGTTTTCAGACCAGAATCGGTCTGTTGAAGATTTTTTTAGCGTTATCTATAAATTATCGCGTCCTACAGACGTAGTCACAATTCGCAGAAATGCTTTAGCAAGCGGTGCTGATTTAGTCATTGATAGATCTGTACACCTGAGTTATTTATATTTCTTAACTGATTTCATATTTAACCTTACGAATCACAGGAAGAGAAATGAAGAAAAAAGCACTTATAACCGGTATCACTGGTCAGGATGGTTCCTATCTTGCAGAACTTCTGCTTGAAAAGGGGTATGAAGTTCACGGAATGATTCGCAGAGCAAGTTATTTCAACCGCAGCCGTATCGATCATCTGTATAAAGACCCCCACGGAAAGAACACCAGCCTTTTTCTTCATTACGGAGATATGTCCGACAGCAGTAATATGAACCGAATGGTTGAGAGGATAGAGCCCGATGAGATCTACAATCTTGCCGCACAGTCTCATGTCCGGGTGTCCTTTGAGGTTCCAGAGTACACTGCGGATGTCGATGCAACCGGAACGCTGCGTCTTCTGGATGCCATAAAGGAAAGCGGTATAAGCACCAGATTTTATCAGGCATCAACATCAGAGCTGTATGGAAAAGTGCAGCAGATACCCCAGAACGAAAAAACCCCCTTCTACCCCAGGTCCCCTTACGGGGTTGCAAAACTCTACGCCTACTGGATCGTGGTCAATTACAGGGAGGCCTACAATCTCCACGCCTCCAATGGCATCCTGTTCAATCATGAATCCCCTCGCAGGGGTGAAAATTTTGTCACACGCAAAATCACTCTCGGCGCATCTGCAATAAAGGCGGGAAAACAGGAGTGCCTCTATATGGGAAATCTGGATGCCAAACGGGACTGGGGATATGCCCCCGACTATGTTGAGGCGATGTGGCTGATGCTTCAGCAGGATACACCCGACGATTATGTCATAGCCACAGGGCAGATGCATACAGTCAGGGAATTTATCGAAAAAGCATTCCTTGCTCTTGGCATAAGGGTCGGCTGGAAAGGGAAGGGTGAAAAGGAGCTGGGTATAGATACTGAGACGGGGAAAACGATTGTAAGGATCGATCCCAAGTACTACAGACCTGCAGAGGTAGAGCTTCTCCTTGGGGATCCCTCCAAGGCGAAAAACAAGCTCGCCTGGAAACCAAGGGTGTGCTTTGATGAATTGGTGGAGATTATGATTAAAACCGATTACAATAACATACGGTGTAAGTAGGAGAGCATTCGCACTGTTTTATTTCTTCTCAAAATTTAAAGGAGTTTTTAAATGAGTGATTGTCAGAATGCCACAGGAGAGAAATGTAGCTGTACATATCCATGCAGCAGGAGAGGGAAATGCTGTCTGTGTGTAGCATATCATCGCAAATCCGGTGAAATCCCAGGTTGTTTCTTCACTCCCCGGGGTGAAAAAACTTACGACCGTTCACTTGAATCTTTTATGCGTGACCGAAACAAATAATAACAGAAAGCAGGTACAATTATGAGGCTCAGATCTTATTTAATTGTTACAGTGTCTTTATTACTGATCTTTTCTGGCCTCATTTCCCCTTCTTCAGCAAGCAGCGATGAAGACATATTCTGGGAGACAGCAGCAACAGAGTTAGACTCATTCCCCTTCTCCCAGAGTTTTATCGACTCAGTTACCAATGAGTTTGGTGTAGTGCGCCCCACCTCATCTCTCAGGGAAATCAGCACCGGGCCATTTGCACGTGGTGAGAAACTGGTTTATGAAGTAAGCTGGGGGCTTTTCAGAGCCGGCTTTCTTGTGGTTAATACCGAATATCAGCCACACAGCAACATGATCAGAGTCGGAGCCAAAGCCATCTCAAACAATTTCATCAGCGCCTTTTACCGGGTTCGCGACTATATCATATCATGGATCGATGCCGATGGGCTTTATCCGGTTTTTTTCGAGCAGCATATAAGGGAGAGAAACAAGCAGACTGATGGGTATGTGATTTTCGACCACTTAAGTGAGCAGATCTTTATTGAAGGCAGAAGGTCACGTGTGGTGGAGGAAGCTCCCCCGATCTCTCATGATTATCTTTCGATTCTTCACCATATGCGCTCCCTTGATTTTTCCCCCGGGGAAGAGCATACCTTTGATCTCCTCATGAGCTCAGAGGTCAACCCCATCAAGGTGCGTGTCAGAGAACGGGGTGAAATCAGCACCGATGCAGGGGATTTCAAAACCATAAGACTGGAACCTCAGCTTAGGGGCAGATCATTCAGACGAAGAGACAGACTGGAGATATGGGTAACCGATGATGAGTACAAGATGCCCGTAGAGATAAGGACAAGACTGAGGTTCGGTTCTCTCACAGCCCGTCTGATCCACTACCAGAGAGCTTAGAATATTTCCGGTTTGGGATTATTCCGTTTCCTCCCGGAGCCATTGCAGGTAATCCGGGTTTCCTTCAGTCAGAGGAAGCCCCACCACGCAGGGTACCGTATAGGAGTGAAGCTCTTTCACTCTTGAGAGGATTTTCTCAAACCGCTCTTCCCTGGATTTGGCTATAAGTATAGTTTCATTATCTTCCACGATTTCTCCCTGCCAGCGATACAGCGAATTCATGCCATCCACGATATTAACGCATGCGGCAAGTTTTTCATCCACCAGTGTACGCCCGATCTTAACAGCTTCACCCCGGTCTTTTGTGGTTATGTACACCATTATAAATTTCATACTACGCTTCCCCCCCAGTTTTTTCTGATTGCGGAATGTTTTATTCAGAAAAGATGGGAGCAAATTCTGCCCCACCTCCAAGAGGTTCAAAATAATTTATAATCCCCGCATGCGCAGCTGATCGAGCTCTTCATTTACCTCTTTTTCCAAATCCAGCGAGACAGCTGAGAGCATATAGTCAAATCGCTTATCGGGGGCGGATATATTGATTGAGAAAATCACACGGGTTTTGGGGAAATCCCACCTGGCGTAGGCTGCAGTGACTATTCTCTGATAGAAATCGTAGGGGTGATAGCGCAGATTCCACCTCTCCTGTTTAAGGTAGGTATCGAGCCTGGTAAAAACAAGCCTGGGATCGAGTCCTCTGAAAACCGGTTGCCTTCGTCCATATTTTTTTCTTAAAAGGGAGTAGATATCCTGTGTGAAAACCAGTGTTCTGTTTCTTATGGCCATGTAATATTCATTGACACTTCTGTATACGTTGAAATTGAAATCATACTCAGCCAGATCATCAAAATCAAACCTTACGGTTGCCTGGAAAAACTGATCATTCCAGAAATAATATTTCACCTGTGCGGGGTAGCCTGCGATTTCAGATTCAGCCCGGAACACATTTACATTCATCTCCTGAGGGAATTCCTCCTGAACAGGATCGGGCTGCCACTGTGGTATATCGATAATTTGCTGCACCTCCTGGGGTGTACTTCCCCAGGCTGCATCATTAAACCCACCGGGTTCACGCTGTGCAAAAACAGTAGAAAAAGCTCCAATCAGAAGCAGTGAGATAACTCTCATTCAATCTCCCCTTTTATAGTACCATCACTGATTTCAAGCTCCGGTGCATTTGCCCCAACCGACCGGGTACGAACATAGATATTTTCGATATGAACACTCTCCCCAGAGCTGCGAATTAAATCCCTAACCTCCATGCGCACCGAATGTCCCTGAGAAAGCGGCATCGAAGGATGAACCGTATAGGTTGCATTGCTGTTACAATATCTGGACATATTTACAAGCAAAGTTTCATTTCCCAGTACCGGCCCGTCATTGCCAGGCCAAACATCCACTCTCAGAAGATCACCTTCCCGGATTTGGAACACTTCGCTGAACTCATCTGTATAAAAATAAAACCGCAGCGTATCCCCTATTAGCATCGCTCTGTTTGGCCAGCGTCTGTTGCCGGAAAAGCGGGTGTACACTCCATTTACATAGCCGGAAAAAACAGCGGGCGGATTGTATACCGGCAACACTGCAACGGGTTTCTCGCTGCAGTGAAAAAGCAGGACAAACGTTATAAATACAGGCAACCTTGTTTTGATTTTCACTGTTTTTCTGGCCCCGCCTTTTGATACAGCACAGCTTTCTATTCATTATATTATAGGTTATCGGTAATGTGCATCCAATCCTTAAACATTTGAGCGCACTCTCTCACTGAAGAGCCCTTATCTCTGAGGGCTCAGCTTAAAACTGTTTCATCATTTTTCACAAAAACAGATTTGAATCTCAACTGCTCTGAGTTAATTTAACGGTAGACAACCAGAAGAGAAAACCCTTAACAAACACAGGTGTAGCAATATGAGCTTAACAAAGCAGGAAATCATAGATTGGGCATCCCGCTATGTGCAGGAAGATGAAGTTACAGATTTTCCCCACAACGGAGACATTTTTTGCCTACTGATAAGGGATATCCCTACAGATAAGGTCCTGAAAGAGGAAGAGGGGTGGAAATTCAACGGTTATGGTGTGTGTCTGGGCTACACTCTTGATGAAGACTCCAAACCGCTTGGAAAGTGGATTTGGATGAATTTTGCAACCCTCGAAACCTTCCCGCCATCCTCTCAGGTTATTAAACTTCAACCACCTCACATTATCAAAGGACGTTTCTTTACTCCTCAGCGTGACCGCGAAATCAGAATCCTTAAAATGAACCTCATGGAGTCACAGAACATAGTAGAAACGGATCTCTCAGCAGAGCAGGCAAAGCAGAGCACTGAGACTAAAAGTGATCAGAATAATGTTGTTCAATTCAGGAAAAAGAGCTAAACCACTGCGAGCAGCGCGGGATTGCCGGAACTGTCCCAAAATTCTTTTTTAAAGGGATAAAACGAAAGATCATTGTGGATGGGAAAAGCTGAGACTGTTGTAAAACTAAAATAAGAATGATTTGGGCAGCTGCGGCATGCGCCCAGAATCTTATTACTCTTTTACCTTTACTGAGGATTTGCTCTGATCATTCCCCTGTCACACACAAAAATGTCCTTCGGTCTGTAGCAACCGAAGGACACAATAACAGCTAACAATTTCTTTGGGTCTTATCTGAAATATTTTCCAGCAACCTGTTTATCATTTCTGTATTCAAGTCTCTTTATGGCAGCTGCAGGTCTTGGGAATGTAAGTCTGTACTGAGCTTCTCTCTCCTGTTCGAGAAAGTCGGGATCCATATTTGCGGAACGTCCCTGGTATTCTTTTCCATTAACATCAATCAGGTAAAAATCCTCCCCTCTCATATGCAGCGGTCTGTAAGAGTCGTTGAACACATTAACAAGAGCTACAGTATTGTTGCCCCTGTTCAGTATCGATGGTACGGCCAGGAGGATATCATACTTGTTGATCGTTCTGAAAAGAAGGGTATCGGTGTAGTTGTTGATAACACTGACATAGGCTGAATAGTTGCCTCTGTTTTTCTCTCTTATCTGGCCGAGGAGCTTTTGGGCATCCTGAAAGGTGCTGTCGAAATAGAGTGCAGCCTGAGCATAATACTCCGCTCTGACCATAGCCTTAACATCATCGGAAGATTTTCCGGTTTCGAAATGTGATTGTGCGAATTGGAGATTTTCCTGTGCAACGTTTTCAACCACACTGCTTCGTACCTCTTTTATGGGTTGTGGGTCGGAGGCCACATGGAGGGCTCTGTCGAGGAAGCCAAGGGCGTTGTTGAATTTTTCTCTGGTGATGCTTGAGTCTGCGAGCTGAACCAAAAACATTGCGTAGTTCTGGTGAAGTTCATCGGAGACATCGGAAGTGAGATGTTGATCGATATTACGGGTAAGGATAGGAATTGCGGCCATATCAGCTCCGCCTTCATCCAGAAACATTTTTACCCGTTCGATACTCATTTCGATAAAACGGTTTCTTAATTGCGGGCTTATGTTATCGGGGTTATTTATGACAGCTTCACTGAAGTGCAGGTAGGCGGTTTTAAGCAGATTGAGTCGTTCAGGTCCCTCAGCTCTTTTTGCCTGCTGATAAGCTTTGTTTCCTCTGGATTCGTGGGGTGATGTACAGCCTATGAGCAGAATTAGCGCGGTTAGACCCAAAAAAGTTGTTACCAAAGATTTCATGAACTTCTCCTGTTTATGAGATTAGTGATTATATTTGAGGATTTTAACCAATTATAATATTAATTTAAAGATGCATTTTAACCACAAAACAGTCAATAAATAATGTGCATCTGGTTTTCTTTTCGCACCATTTCTGCAGAAAGTAAAACCAAACCGCCTTACTCTAATCTAACAAAAAATTTTCAAAAGAAGAGGTTTTTCCTTTGTATGAAGAATTTTTCACCCGATGAGCAGCTGCAGGCTGCAATTCATATAATAAAAACACTGGTAGAAAATGGATATGAAGCACTGTTTGCAGGAGGTTGGGTCAGGGATTATTTGATGGGAAACAGGGAGCCGGGTGATATCGACATAGCCACCAATGCGACCCCCGAATCGATTGCAGAGCTGTTCAGTCACACTCTTAATGTAGGAGAGCAGTTTGGGGTGATGGTTGTGATTTACCGGGCGATACCATTTGAAGTGGCCACGTTTCGCTGTGATGTTGGTATCAGTGACGGGCGACATCCCCAAAATGTTGTTTTCACCGACTCAAAAACGGATGCTCTGCGGCGGGATTTTACCATAAACGGAATGTTTTATGACCCCTTCTCAGAAAAGGTGATCGACTATGTGGGAGGAAAAGAGGATATAGAAAAGGGGGTTGTGCGGTGTATAGGCAATCCCGACGAGAGATTTGAGGAAGATTATCTCCGGATGCTGAGGGCGGTACGGTTTGCAGCGGAGTTTGATTTTTCCATTGAAGATCAAACGTATGAAGGGATAGAGAGGGCTGCTTCTTACATAAAAAAGGTTTCTCCTGAGCGGATATTTACAGAACTGGATAAAATGCTGCGTGGGGCCAATCCCGATCTTGGCATGAAAATTTTGCATCAGACCGGTTTGCTTAAAGAAACACTTCCTGAGGTTGAGGATCTGGTTGGGGTAAAACAGCCACCGCAATTTCACCCCGAGGGGGATGTTTTTTCCCACACACTCAAAGCCCTTCATCTTCTTCAACCCTCCCCAAGCTCATCTCTGGCCTGGAGTGTGCTTCTTCATGATGTGGGTAAACCGCCCACGATGAGTTATCAGGATCGCATAAGATTCAACAATCACCATCATGTAGGCGCAGTTATGAGCGTTGGGATACTTAAGCGGCTAAGAGTTTCCAATAATCTGACAGAAAATGTTAAAACCATGGTGGAAAACCATATGAATTTTATGAATGTCAGAAATATGCGTCTCTCCACACTGAAGAAATTTCTGACACGCCCGACATTACAGGAAGAACTTGAACTTCACCGGGTGGACTGTCTTGCAAGCCACGGGGATCTCTCAAACTATCATTTCGTAAAATTAAGACTGAGTGAATTCAAAAAGGAGCAGCTAAAACCCGATCCGCTTTTGAGTGGTAAGGATCTTATAGGGCTTGGATTCAGGCCCGGGCCGCTGTTTGGCAGAATCCTTGGCAAGGTGTATGATCTTCAGCTTGAGGAAACGATAAAATCCAAAGATCAGGCAATCGGTTATGTGGAGGAGAGGTACCGGGATTTGAAAAAAGAGTAACTTCTTTCAATTCATACCATAAGCGGATATCAGTCAGGCTCTTCATTTCCAAGTTAAGTCTTGTAAATAAGGTATACAATTATTATCTTTGAAAGATTAAGCAACTTGGTATGTGGATTCGGGCACAAGTGCCCGTTTTTGTTTTATAGGGGTAATTTTAAGAAGATAGATCATGACATCGATAGAACAAATCAAACCTGTGGTAGAATCTAGACTTCATGAGCTTGGCTTTGAGCTCTTTGATTTACGCTTTTTTCAGGCTGGCAAGCGGTCGACATTTCGGATCACCGTTGACAGTCCCAAAGGGATAACTATCGCTGATTGTGAGACTATCAGCAGAGAAATCTCTTTACTTTTAGATGCTGAAAATTTCGCATCCGGAAAACCTTACAATCTCGAAGTGTCTTCACCGGGTATCGACAGGCCACTAACCACAGAACGGGATTTCAACAGGATACAGGACAAAGATGTGGTTTTGCACCTGAAAGTCGATATAGAAGGGAAAAAGAAGATCAAAGGCAAAGTAGTCAAATGTGAAGACAACATATTAACAGTAGAAAACGAATACCAAAACCTGTTGGAAATTCCTCTCTCTGATATTTACAGTGGAAGGGAAGAGATCCGGTTCAAATAAATGGAGGGGTTCTTAATCAATGAAAAAGAAAAGTAAAAGTGAAACTCTGAAAGCATCTGATATTGTCAATTCTATCGGGGCTGTTACAAAGGAGAAAAGTATCAGCATGGACCTGGTACTGGATACCCTGAAAGACGCGCTGGCTACTGCTGCAAAAAAATATCTGGGCAGACCGACCCATGTAGAAGTTGTTATCGACAGAGAAAAAGGATCCCTTGAGGTATTCACACGCCAAACTGTAGTTGAGGAAGTTGAGGACTTTGAAACCCAGATCAGTCTTAAAGAGGCCCGGGAGATAGATGAGGATCTTGAAGTTGGTGATGAACTGATTCAGGACCTCGACATAGATCTTTTTGGAAGAACCGCCATACAAACCGCAAAACAGGTTATCGTTCAGAGAGTCAGGGAAGCTGAGCGAGAGAAGATTTTCGCCGATTACAGTGAACGTATCGGAGAGCTTATCACCGGTACCGTTCAGCAGGTTGAAAAGGGCAACATTCTGGTTAATCTTGGCAGAACAGAAGCGCTTCTCCCCTATAGGGAGCAGATCCGCAAGGAGCACTACCGTCAGGGTGAAAACATCCGCGCCTGCATATCAGATGTCAAAAACAACATCAAAGGTCCACAGGTCATTATCTCCCGCACTAGCCCCATGTTTCTGGAACGTTTGTTTGAACTTGAGGTACCGGAAATATTTGATAAGACAGTACGTATTATAAAGGTTGTGCGCGATCCGGGCCATCGGTCCAAAATAGCGGTCACCACCAATGACAGCAGAGTTGACCCGGTGGGAGCGTGTGTGGGGATGAGAGGTAACAGGGTTCAGGCTATTGTTCGTGAACTCTCAAATGAGCGAATTGATATCATAAACTGGACAGATGAAGTAACACTCCTTGTCAGACGTGTTTTTGCCCCTGCAGAAGTAAAACGTGTCATCCCCGTTGGTGAACACAAGATCGTTGTCGTTATCTCGGAAGAAGACCTTGCTCAGGCAATAGGCCGGGAGGGTCAGAATATCCGTCTTGCCTCCAAAATGCTTGATAAAGAGATTGATGTTTTTGGTGATGAGGAGTTCGCCTCTCTAAGCGAAGAGCAGCGTGCTGCAGCACTGAGTGAACCTGAGCCACAGCCAGCCCCCGGTGAAGAGATTCAGGGAGATTCCGATTCGTCACTTCCGGCTGAACCGGAGACCCAAGAGGATGTAAGCTACGATGAAGCGTATGATTCAATGAGGGAAGAAGCCAGGGGTGAGGAGTTTCCCCAGAACAACAACGAAGAAGATGCTGCACAAAGCGAAATTATAAGCGATGCTCTGGAATCATTGTCAGAAACAGATGAAGAATCAGATATTGCAATAGATAAAGAAAGCGAAAACAAAGAAGGAAATGAAACCGGCTCAAACTTGTAGTGTTTTAAATGCCCCCAAAGACAGGGGCATAGATTCAATTTTTATATCGACTGAAAAAATTTAGAACTCTGAAATACCGGGGAGAGATGCAACGCACGTTCCTTGCGGTTCAGACAAGCCGGTTTCATAGAATGAGAGGTAAAACATGGCTAAAGAAAAAGTATACAAACTTGCACAGGAATTTAAGGTCTCCAGTGAGGCCCTTGTACAGATGTTGCGAGGTATGGGCATTCCGGTAAAGAGCCATATGAGCACGGTTGATGAGAGCCTGCGTGAAGAGGTGAAAAAGAAATTTGAGCAGGAACGTGCGGAAATTAAAAAAGAGTACAACCGCAAAAAGAAAATGCTGGCCAAGGCACGTGAAGAACTTACTGAGAAAAAAGAAGAAAAGAAGGTTGAAGCCAAGGCCAAGCCGGAGAAAAAAACTGATACAGTGAAAGAGAGCGCTAAACCGGTTTC
This sequence comes from Chitinispirillum alkaliphilum, assembly GCA_001045525.1. Lineage (NCBI taxonomy): Bacteria > Pseudomonadati > Fibrobacterota > Chitinispirillia > Chitinispirillales > Chitinispirillaceae > Chitinispirillum > Chitinispirillum alkaliphilum. Next base: position 14,276 of record LDWW01000017.1, read on the forward strand.
TAAAAAAACCGATACATCGGCAACCGAACCTCAGCGCCCAAAAACACATATCAGAAAATATCACGAAAAACAGTCCTGGGCACAAAAAGGTACAGCAAAGCCCAAAACTCCTGCTGCAGGCAAACCTGTCACATCACCTGTAGCCGAAAAAGCACCTCCCGCAGAAAAACCTGACACAGGAAAAAGAGACAAGGGTAAGAAAAAAGGTGGAAAGCGCAGACATGAGCGCCCGGAAATAAACGAAATCGAAATGAAGGCCAATGTTAAAAAGACTCTGGCCCGCATAGGTTCCGGTTCTTCCAAAAAGAAGTACAAAAAAGAGATCGGTGCAAAGGAAGAGGTTGCAGAGGAGACCAAAAACATACTCAACGTCGCGGAATTTGTAACTGCTGGTGAGCTTGCAAATATGATGAACGTTGGCGCTTCGGATGTGATCGCAAAATGTCTTGAGCTTGGCCTCTTTGTCACTCTCAATCAGCGCCTCGATTTTGAAACTATAGAACTTGTGGCAGATGAGTTTGGTTTCACCGCACAGCTTATGAAAGAGTATGCTGCGGAAAATGAATTTGAAGAAGTTGAAGATGATCCGGAAAAGATGCTCCCCAGGGCTCCCGTTGTTACCGTTATGGGACATGTGGACCATGGGAAAACTTCACTTCTCGATTACATTCGCAAAACCAACGTCATTTCAGGAGAATCCGGTGGTATAACTCAGCACATTGCAGCTTATGAGGTAAAAACCAAAAACGGATCTGTTACATTCCTTGACACTCCCGGTCACGAAGCCTTCACAGCAATGCGTGCACGCGGCTCACAGATAACCGACGTTATCGTACTGATTGTTGCAGCCGACTCTGCTGTTATGCCTCAGACAAAAGAGGCTATTGACCATGCAAAAGCCGCCAATGTTCCGATCGTTGTGGCCATAAACAAATCCGACCTCCCAACTGCCAACCCCGAGAGAATCAAAAACGAGCTTGCGCAGTATAACGTTATTGTAGAGGATTACTCAGGACAGGTATCATGTGTTGAGATCTCTGCAAAGACCGGAAAAGGTATAGATAAACTGCTTGAGGTCCTTGCGCTGGAAACTGAAATTCTGGAGCTCAAAGCCAATCCGGAAGGAAAAGCACAGGGTGTGGTTATAGAATCTGAACTTGATCGTGGTAAAGGGCCTATTGCCACAGTGCTTGTTCAGAAAGGTACACTTAAAAAAGGTGACTCTTTTGTAACCGGTATCCACAATGGTAAAGTTCGTGAGCTTTACAATGAAGTTGGTAAGATGGTTGATTGTGCCAAGCCCAGCCAGCCGGTTCTGGTTCTTGGAATGTCGGGAACCCCACAGGCTGGAGACTCTTTCAGAGTAGTTGATGATGAGAAGCAGGCACGTGAGATCAGTGGAAGACGCAGACTGGCTCAAAAAGAGAGAGAACTTAGAAAGATCAGCTCTGTATCTCTTGATAATCTTTATGAACAGATTCAGGCTGGTGATGTACAGAACCTCAATCTGATAATCAAAGGTGACGTGGATGGTTCGGTTGAAGCGCTTGCTGCATCACTGGAAAAACTCAGTACTGATGAAATCAAGGTGAGAGTTATACATAAGAGTGTTGGTGCAATCAAAGAGACCGACATTATGCTTGCAACAGCCTCAAATGCCCTGATTATTGGATTCCACCTCAGCCCAAATACAAAGATTCGGGAAATGGCCAAGAGGGAAGGTGTCGAAATCAGAACCTACCGTATTATATATGAAGTGGTTGATGATGTCCACAATGCTATGGAAGGTATGCTCAAGCCTGAGATAAAGGAAAAAATACTCTCTGAGGTTGTTATCAGGAAAGTTTTCAAAGTATCCAAAATCGGTACCATTGCCGGCTGTTATGTTGAGTCGGGTACGGTTACAAGGGGTGCAAAAGCGAGGATTATCCGTGATGACATTGAGTTAGCCGAGAGCAGAATCGGTAGTCTCAAGAGAGTACAGGATGATGTCAGGGAAGTAAAAACCGGCTACGAGTGCGGAATAATTCTCGACAGATTCTCCGATTATCAGGAAGGTGACAGGATCACAACCTACGAAGAAATTGAGATAGCCCGTAAACTTTCGTAAGGGAAGTTTTTGCGAAAGGAGAAATATATGCCTTCGAATAATTTTCACAATGAACGTCTTTCAGAAGTGCTAAAAAGAGAGATTGGTACAGTAATCGCAAGGGAACTTCGTGATCCGCGAATCCCTTCGATTGTTACTGTGACACGAGTCAAACTTGCACAGGATAACAGAAATGCTACTGTGTACGTGAGTATGATGGAGGAAAAGGAGTATCAGGAAGAGGGTATCGATGCTCTCAACAATGCTTCACCATTCATTCAGCGCACTGTAGCAAGCCGTATGTCAATCAAACATTTTCCCAAACTGTACTTTAAAATCGATAATTCGATCGAACACAGTCAACATATCAACAAGTTGCTCAAAGAAATAGAAAATGATCTGGAATGAACTTAACGCTGCTATAGAGGCAAATGAATCATTTTTAATCTCCTCACATCTAAGCCTTGATGGCGACTGCGTGGGTTCACAACTTGCGTTTTACTGGTATTTAAAAAGTATCGGTAAACGCCCGGTTATGTATTGCGCTGATCCGGTCCCGTCAAAGTTTGCTTTTCTGAAAAACTCAGATCAAATCCAACAGGAAAAACCTGACGGGAAGTTTGATGTACTGATGATCCTTGACTGCTCCAACCCAAGCAGGCTGGGGTGGGAAAACGCAGAAAACACAGCGGATTTCATTGTCAATATCGATCATCACAGAGACAATTCCCGTTTCGGATCCTTTAACCATACAGACACAACTGCAGCTGCAACCGGGGAAATTATCTACCGTTTTTTTAAAGACAACGATATCGATTTCCCCGAATTTGTTTCTTCTGCGCTTTATACTGCCATATTGACAGATACCGGAGGGTTCAGGTTCTCAAATACCAATGGTAAAACACTTGCAATCTGTGCCGATCTTGCGCAACGGGGTGCAAATTGCTCCGGAATCTATGAAAAGATCTACACATCACACAGCAAGGCAGCTCTGACATTGCAGGCCAGAATCTGGTCAAGTCTTCAATTCCATCTCGGTGGCAGGGTGTGTAGCATGGATATGCCACTTTCTCTTCTCTCTGAAACAGGGGCTCAATACAGTGACTCCGAAGGGATGTCCGATAACACAATCACAGCCAAAGAGGTTGAGGTTGGTCTGCTTACCAAGCACTCCCCTGCTGAAACCCATTTCAGTTTGCGCTCAAAGGGTTCAATTGATGTGGGAAGAGTTGCGCAGAAAATTCCCGGAGGTGGCGGGCACAGCTGTGCAGCAGGGTGCACCATCAAAAAACCCTACAAAGAGGCCATGGAAGAGATGCTTTCTATTATCACCAAGGAGATGAACAGATAATTTGGATGGTTTTCTCTGCATAGATAAACCTCTTGGTCCCTCCTCATTTGCAGTGACTTCTGAGGTAAGAAAAAAACTCGGCATAAAAAAGATTGGGCACGCAGGTACACTTGACCCCTATGCTTCCGGGCTTTTGGTTTTGGCCCTGGGAAAATACACCAGATTAATTCAGTATCTGCCCGCTGAGCCTAAAATCTACGTTTTCAGTGTTCTTTTTGGCTTCACCACCGACACACTGGATCTGGAGGGTAAAGTAAGCCAGAGCAAGGGGGCTATCCCCGGAGAAAAATCGCTCGAATTGGCTTTGGAAACATTCGCCGGAGAGCAGTTACAGGTCCCTCCGCTGTACAGTGCTGTCAAAGTAAATGGCACTCGTGCTTACAAACTGGCAAGAAGTGGCTCTGAGGTCCAGCTTAAAGGTAGAAAAATCACCATCCACTCACTGCGGCTTATTGACTACAATCAATCCGGGGGAGAAGCCCAACTGGAACTGGTATGTTCCGGCGGAACCTACGTGCGATCAGTTGCAAGGGATCTGGCGGAGAAGCTTGGTACCTTCGGAGTAGTTTCAAAACTTCGCAGAACTGCAGCAGGCGTCTTTTCTGTTGACCACGCTGTTAAACCGGAAAATCTTTCGGCTGGAGAAAATTATATTATCTCTTCTGCCAAAGTGTTCAGAGATTTTTCGCACACTGTCACACAAGAGGAAAAAGAGATTCTTAAAACAGGCAGAAATATCGACTTACCCCATAACTCGATAAAAAAGGGCCATCTGTTTGCCTTCGATCAATCGGGGAAACTGGTAGCGGTATTAAAGCCACAAAACGATCAGCTTCACCCTGAAAAAGTGTTTATTTAAGTTTATGGTACATTTAGGTATAAACGATAAACTCCCTCCCGGTCAGAAAAGCATAGTCACCGTTGGCAATTTTGATGGTGTGCATAAGGGGCATGCAATTCTTATAGATGAAGTGGTTAAGCGGTGCAAAGCAGAGGATGCAAGGAGTGTAGTGGTCACTTTTAACCCTCACACCCGTAGCGTTGTGTACCCGGAATTATCCCAGATGCTTATTACCACACAGGATGAGAAGGAGATTCTTATTGAATCTTTTGGAGTTGATTACCTTCTTGTGATCCCTTTCAACGAACAATTCAGTCGACTGCCGAGTGAGGATTTTGTCCGTACAATACTTGCCGATAAACTGAATTGCAAGGGTTGGGTGATGGGAGAAGGGCACTCTGTGGGAAAAAACAGATGTGGGAAAAAGAATCTTTTGCCAGAGGTGGTGAGCAAATATCATATTAAAACGATTATCGCGAATCTATACACTCAGGAAGATATGGTTATTTCCTCCACCCAGATTCGCAAACTGATAATTGAAGGCCGGATCTCAGATGCTGTTGCTCTTCTGGGTCACCCTTATCTGATTCGTGTTCAACGTACGGTTGGCACAAAAGTTGGCACAAAATTAGGGTATCCGACACTCAATTTCAGAAAACCGTCTTCGCAAAAAGTTATTCCACCCGCAGGAGTGTATGCGGCAGAACTGAATTTTTCAGGTTCGAAGATACAGGGGGCGCTTTATTTTGGAAATTGCCCCACATTTCCCGATCGTGACACTCACTTTGAGTTTCACGCTTTTGATCTGGGAAATACCGAACCGATTAATGGTGAATGGTGCAATATCTGGCTGCACCGTTTTATCAGGAAAGACATTGTCTTTTCAAATGAAAGTGAATTAACAGTCCAGATTGCACAGGATATAAACGATATAAAAGAATATTTTTCACAGGAGACAATGAATGGTTTTAACCAAAGAGAGCAAGCAGGACATCATTAAGGAATACGGAAGCAGTGAAAAGGATAGCGGCAACACTGATGTGCAGATCGCACTTCTCACAAAACGTATCGTACATCTTACAGAACACGTGAAAGCAAACCCAAAAGACAATCATACCCGTTACGGTCTTCTAAAGCTTGTCGGAAAGCGCCGTGCACTTCTTGATTATCTGATCGAAAACGATATTGAGAGATACAGAACACTGATCAAAAAACTTAATATCCGTAAATAAATCTATTTTCAAACGGATGATCAAAAGGTCATCCGTTTGATCTTTAAGTTATTCATTCGCAAGTGGAGTATTCGGACACGCTCCATTTTTAGTTTATATCTTCAAGAATACTGCCCGAAATGCACTCTTATTTTTATCCTGTGAAAATGATTAACAAAAAACATTATATACTATTTAAGGAGTAGCTTAATGGCTTACACGAAAAAAGAGGCCGAAGTCAATGGCCTGAAAATCTCTCTTGAAACGGGTAAACTGGCAAAACTGGCAAACGGATCTGCCGTTATACGTGCTGGTGACACTATGGTTCTTGCTACAGCCTGCCTTGGGGGGGAAACCTCTGCAGACTTCTTTCCCTTGTCTGTTGAGTATACCGCCAAAGCATACGCAGCGGGAAAATTTCCCGGTGGATTTATCAAAAGAGAAGGACGTCCAAGTGAGAAAGAGATCCTCTCTGCACGTCTGGTTGACCGCCCAATAAGACCGCTTTTCCCAAAAAAATACAGAAATGAAGTTCAGGTGATATGTACAGTTCTCTCTGCTGATGAGATCTACGATGCAGATGTACTCGCTATCACTGCCGCATCAACCGCCCTTTGCCTCTCTGATATGCCATTTCATGAACCGGTTGCCGGCGTAAGAGTTGGAATGGTTGATGGAAAACTGAAGGTGTTCCCTACCCTTGCAGAAACAGAAAGCGGCCAGCTTGATCTTGTGATTGCGGGAACAGAAAATTCAATCATGATGGTTGAAGGTGGTGCCACAGAGCTTCCGGAAGAAACATTTATTGAAGCAATACTTCTGGCTCATGAGCAGATCAAAAAACTTGTTGCACTTCAGAAAGAGATGATGAGTGCAGGGGCCAAACCCAAGATTGAGTACACACCTGTTGAGCCGAATCCGGAACTGGTAAGCAGCGTAGAAGCTCTTGTAAAGGATAAGATTCACGAAGCCAGTTCCAAAGGGATCAAGGGCGAGAGATCTTTGGCCATGAAAAACCTTCGTGATGAAGTAATTGCAGCTCTTGCAGAAAAACACCCCGACTCAGAAGGCGAGATAGGTTCTGTCTTTTCAGAATTCGAACGCCAGGACATTAGAAAAACAATTCTTGAGTCAAAAACCCGTATCGGTGGCAGGGGCCTTGATGAGATCCGTAAAATCAGTTGTGAACTCGATCTCTTGCCAAGAGCACACGGCAGTGCTCTTTTCACCAGAGGTGAAACCCAGTCTCTGGCGGTTACTACACTGGGATCAAAAACCGATGTCCAACATGTAGACGCCATTCAGGGGACATATGACAAATCATATATGCTCCATTACAACTTTCCTCCCTACTCTGTAGGTGAAGTAAAGAAATTTCTCTCCGTCAGTCGTCGTGAAGTGGGGCATGGGCATCTTGCAGAACGTTCCATTTCACCGATATTACCCGATGAGAAAAGTTTTCCCTATACCATACGAATCGTCTCAGAAATACTGGAATCGAATGGTTCATCTTCAATGGCTTCAGTCTGCAGCTCATCATTGTCACTTATGGCATGCGGCGTTCCTATCAAATCACATGTCGCGGGTGTAGCAATGGGGCTTATAAAAGAGGGTGAGCAAACTGCTATTCTCACCGATATTCTTGGAACTGAAGACCATGTAGGAGATATGGATTTCAAAGTTGCAGGAACAAAAGAGGGTATTACAGCAATTCAGATGGATATCAAAATTGCCGGTATCACTCCCGAACTTATGAGAGAAGCACTTTCAAAGGCAAAAGATGCAAGGACTAAAATTCTCGACATTATGGAAGAAGCTATTCCGGCCAGCCGCAAAGAGCTCTCAAACTTCGCACCACGTATCAGCAGCATTGTAATCGATAAAGAGAAGATACGTGAAGTTATCGGCCCAAGCGGAAAAGTGATCCGTGATATTCAGGAAACCACCGGAACCACACTTTTCATAGAGGATGATGGTACGATTCAGATTGCCGCAGCAAATCGTGAACAGCGCGATGCAGCAGTGGAGAGAATCAAGGGCATTGTGGCAGAGCCTGAACTGAATGCGATTTACGATGCTACAGTTAAAACCATCGTTGAGTTTGGTGCTTTCGTGGAATTTCTGCCTGGTAAAGATGGTCTGATTCATATTTCTGAGCTTGACAAAGCACGTGTGGAAAAAGTTGATGACATTCTCCAGGTCGGTGATAAGGTCAAAGTAAAACTGATTGGCTTTGACCGTTTCGGAAAAGTAAAACTCAGTCGCAAAGCATTACTGTAATTCCATTCAACACAGACAGCGCGCTTGCAACAGGAGCTGTCTGTGTTCTTCTTCTTGTTAACTTCAGGTTTTACCATGACCAACAACTACATTTCAGTTAAACGGCTCGATCATGCTGCCACACTTCCTCTACCCTGCCGTATGACCAAGGGGTCCAGTGGTTGTGATATCTCAGCAGCTATAAATGATGAAATCACTCTTGAACCCGGATCAAGGGCACTTATCCCTACTGGATTGTGTTTTAATATCCCGCAGGGGTATGAAATACAGGTTAGACCAAGAAGCGGACTGGCTTACAAATATGGAATAACTGTACTGAATGCTCCTGGAACAATCGATTCTGACTACAGAGGTGAAGTTAAAGTAATTCTTGCCAATTTAGGTGAAGCTCCGTTTGTAGTTCGAAGGGGTGACAGGATTGCCCAGCTTGTTGCTGCCAGAGTTATGGATATCGAATATGAAGAAGAGAGCTATATTCCCGAAACAACCAGAGGCAGTGGCGGCTTTGGACACACTGGTCTGTAGTAAACACTTACAATAGTATTTTACCTAATTTATATGATAAGCTTTGAATCAATTTCAAAACAATTCGGTGAGTCAGTCCTCTTTGACGAAGTCTCTTTCTCATTCAACGAGTCCCACCGAACCGGCCTGATTGGCAGTAACGGTTCAGGCAAAACTACCATCTTAAGAATGTTAGCAGGAACGGAAAACCCCGACAGCGGGTCCATATCCATTCCACCCGGAATTTCTGTAGGCTATCTTCCCCAGGAGATAGAACTCTTTGAAGAACTGACTCCAATGGAAATTGTTCTTCAATCATTTAAACACCTCCTTGAGTTTGAACAGAGCTTAATTGAGGCTGCACAAGAAATCGAGGATGGTAACCAAAACGGATTACGAATGCTTGAAGAACTCCAAACGGAAATGGAGCAAAAAGATGGTTACGCCATCAAGTCAAAAGCAGAAATGATTCTTACCGGGCTTGGATTTTCGGCAGAACAGCTGAATAAGAGAATAGAGACGCTCTCTGGAGGATATCGGATGCGAGCCGTTCTTGGACGTTTACTGCTTGAAAAACCAGATTACCTTTTACTCGATGAGCCCACAAACCACCTGGATTTCGACTCTCTGATATGGCTTGAGAATTTTCTCTCCAGATACCAGGGCGGTTTACTTGTCGTATCCCACGACAGGGATTTTCTTAACCGTATCACAACCCACACCGCAAGCATCACAAACCGCAAAATCAGGATTTACAAAGGTAATTACAGCACATACCTTAAACTCCGTGAAGAAGAGAATATTTCCGCTCAAAGCAGAATAAAAAATATCAAGTCAAAAATTGCACAGAATGAACGTTTTGTCGAACGTTTCAAAGCAAAGGCGACCAAAGCAACACAGGCTCAATCACGGGTAAAACAGATTGAGATGCTTAAATCTGAACTGCCGGAGGAAGAGAGTGAGGAGAAATCAATAAGATTTACCTTTTCGATACCAAAGGAATCTGGTTCAGTACCACTCAAGCTCAACAATATATCAACCGGGTATAATGATCAAAAAATCATAGAAAACCTCTACCTTGAAATACGCCGCGGGGACAGAATAGCGATAATCGGCCCTAACGGAGCAGGCAAATCTACTCTTCTAAAGGTGTTAGCGGGAATACAACCAGTATGGCAAGGAGAGTTTGAGGTAGGGCACAATACCATAACCCGCTATTTCGGGCAGCATCAGCTTGAACAACTGGATCTCGAAAAGAGCGCTTTGGAAACCGTTGCCCAACACTCTGCATCAACGGAAAAAAACTATATTCGTGGAATTCTTGGATCGTTTTTATTTAGTGGCGACTCAGTTGAAAAGAAAGTTGGGGTTCTTTCCGGAGGAGAGAAATCGCGCCTGGTTCTTGCAACTATACTCGCCTCTCCGGGTAACACCCTGCTACTTGACGAACCCACTAACCATCTTGATGTGCGTTCCATAGAGATGCTCTCCGATTCTATGGCGGACTACAAAGGCACCATTGCATTTGTCTCCCATGATGAATATTTCATCTCTAAAGTAGCAAACAGAATTATTGAAGTCAGGCCTGGTCTGATCCGTGATTTCCCCGGCACCCTAAGTGATTACAGATATTATCTTGAAACCCTTTTTCAGGATAAGACACAAAAAGATGAAAACTCAGGCAACAGCCCCAAAAATTCTCAGAACAAAGAAAACAGAATAAAAACACGGGAAAACAGGAAAAAACTGTGTCGAAAGATTGAAAAATATGAAAAAGAAATAGAGGCACGGGAGAGTGAAATTGCAGATATCGAATTAATTCTCCATGATTCGGTGAATGCAACAAACTATCAGCTTCTAAATGACAAAACAACAGAACTTAAATGTGTGAGATCAGAACTCGATGCTTTGATTCAAAAATGGGAAGAGTCCAATCTGGAATTAGAGAGTGTTTCAGAGGATTAATTGTTTCATAATTGTTCATGATTGTACTGAAAATTATATTTTCCCTGATAAACCAGCCATACTAAATTTAGGTATAAAAATACATGCACCTTTCTTCTGCCCTATCTGCAGTTCTCGCACCTCTGATATGTGGTATAACTGCATCACTACTGTTTGGCAGAGAACAGGAGAAAGTTAAGGCTGGCCTGCTTTTCCACTCCGTTGTCCCAAGCCCCAGCCTCTCTATGTCCCAAATGTCTGCAGATAAGTTTCAGCAGTTTTTACACCTCTTAAAAGCAAACGGAAAAACCACAAATACACTTTCACAGCACTGCAAAAATCAGGATAATAATTCCATAGTCCTGAGTTTTGATGACGGTCTTGAAGATTTTTATACTTACGCATACCCCCTGCTCGAAAAAATGGGGTTCAAGGCAACACTGTTCCCAATCGCTGAATACGTTGGCAAAGAGGTAAACTGGGATGTATTTGGAACCAAAAAGCACTGCTCAGAAAAAATGCTCAGAGAAATAAGTGATTCGGGACACGAAATAGGAAGTCACTCACTAACTCACGCTAATCTGCCCTGGTTGAATGATAAAGCTCTCTGCCATGAACTTCGCATATCCAAAAACATTTTAGAGAACATAACAGGTAAGGAAGTCAAAAGTATTTCATTCCCGTTTGGAAGCTGGAATGAAAGAGTATGGGAAGCGGCAAAACAAAACGGGTATAAATTCGGGACAATATACAGAAGACACAAATACGCCAGAGCAGACCTTCTGCCGGTTTTTGGAGTTTATCGCTTTGATTCTCCGGATGAAATTTATCAAAAAGCTTTTCCTGAGAACCGTTTTCCAATTCCCAGAATATCTGCAAAAATCATGTCCCACTTTTCAAAAGGTTCTCCCCTTTGGAAATTCAGAGAAAACTACACTGAACTAAAGTGTGAGAGATCAGGTTTTAGAAAAACTGTTTAGTTGAATCCTGTTATGTTGGTGCTTTTTTGAAGTTTTCATGGTCACGACACACACTTACCACACTACAACCGGAGCAGATATTACATATTGAGCTCTACTTATTTTAAAAAGAGAAAGTAAATATCAGTAACTCTCATCGTTAAAAAACAATTATTTTTAGGTAAATAATTAAAATTGGAGTAAAAAGAGCGTGGTTAACAAATCTCTGGTAAAAAGGAATCTCAAAAAACTGTCTCAATGACACATCCTTTCTCAAACTCTCAGGCTACAGAAAAGGAAAAGTACGTGACTTTTTCGACATCGGGGACAAACTTGTTCTTATTACCACAGATCGGCAAAGTGCTTTTGACCGGCTGCTGACATCTGTTCCGTTTAAAGGACAGGTACTTAATCAAATAAGTGCATTCTGGTTTGAAAAAACCAGACATATCGCAGAAAATCATATCATTTCAATACCCGATCCAAATGTCACAATCGCCAAAAAGTGTAAAGTTTTTCCAATCGAATTTACTGTTCGTGGCTATCTCACCGGCTCTACATCTACCAGTATATGGACACTGTATCAAAGTGGAATACGTGAAATATGTGGAAATAAACTGCCCCAGGACATGGTAAAAAATCAAAAGCTTGAAAAACCGATTCTTACCCCTACCACGAAATCTGATATTCACGATGAGCCGATCTCTGCGACTGAAATTGTTAAAAGAGGCATTATTGACCAAACAACCTGGGACAAGCTTGAAAAAATAGCGTTACAGCTTTTCAGTTTCGGATCTGACTTCGCATCGAATAGAGGTTTGATTCTGGTTGATACAAAATATGAGCTTGGAGTAAATGAGAATGGCGATATAATTATCGTTGATGAATTACACACACCCGATTCATCGAGGTACTGGATTAAAGATTCTTATGAAACACGTTTGGCACAGAATCTCGAACCGGAAAATATCGACAAAGAATTTCTTCGCCTATGGTACAAAAACCACTGTGATCCATACAATGATGAAATTCTCCCTGAAGCAACAGAAGAACTCATCACTGAACTATCCGTTCGCTATATCAAACTTTACGAAATGATAACAGGGTCAACCTTTGATGCTCAGACAGATATACCAATAACGGACCGAATAAAAACCAACCTTTCTCAAGCTGGCGTTTTGAAATAAACAGCAATTGCCAAATACACGGTTGATTTTTCCTGAAACCGGTAAGCTGATTTCAAGCAGATTCAAAAAAAAATCGGGAAGTGCCGATTTCTCAACACTCCCCGTTTCATCCCACCGAAATACTTGATCGGCAGAAGATCTGGTGTATTTAATTATTCCCCAACACAAGCCTGCTGGATAGTTGCTGATTTCCAACTCTCATTTCTACATTATAAATGCCAGGAGCAAGATTTCTATCCATTTCAAGTGTGAAATTGCCACCTTCATTATGCCTTCTGGTCATGGACTGTACCCGCTGACCCCGCATATTATAGATATTGAACCTTACAACAGGGCTGTTCTCCAGGGCATCATTGGTAAGAGTGTAGCTAATACTTGCAGCTCTTCCATGAACTCCAGTGATGCTGCGTACAGATAAGCCATCATGCCCCCTTGAAGTCCTGATACCAGCTAAAGATGTTTCATCTCCCTTATCCTCATCTCCCTTATCTCCCTCATTTCCTTTATCCCCCTCATTTCCACCCTCATCGTCAATGGGATCAACAATGGTAGCAGTCATCCGAAGTGGATGGGGATAAGTAAATGGTGTATAGTCCATATTTTCAGTACGAAAATAATCCCTGCCTTCTCTTATAATTGAAGGATGGCGGTTGTGGATATTTGCGGGCTGACCATTATGAGTGTTATCCCAGATATGAAGCTGCCTGATCTGATCGGTATAAGGATAGCTGTGTTCATTACCCCTTCCCTCATACTGAAGAAGTATTGTGTTTACAAGACTGCCATTAAACACATTACCAAAAATCACCCCATCACCACCACGAATGTTCATCCCAACCCAGCGATGGCCAATGGTGAAGTGATTGTTATAAATTTCATAACTTCTGCTGCCACGCGGCCAGTAAAACTTGTTTCCATGTGCATCAACTGCCTGAGAACTGATATGTCCGTCATTTACGGTATTGTGCCTGAACACATAGCGTGATCCGTTGTTTGAAGCTATATGCATAACCCTTGTGGGGTCAGAAATGTTTCTTTGCTCAAAATAATTGTCCTCTACATATATAGCGTGCTCTGTACCAAGCGTAAGAGGCCTTGCCCATGCTGCATCACCATCCCCGAAAACAACAACGGCTGTCGGGAAATTATCAATAAATCTGTTGTCGTAGATAACACCTCTTGAATTCCCGTGAATCTCAATGGCCCTATCGGTACAGCGCCTGAAAGTATTATCGTAAATCTTGAAATCCGTGCAATTGTTGAGTCGTATCCCTCTGGATGTATTTGGCGCAAGTCCGATTACGGTGAATCCGCTGAAAACGAATTGCTCACCATTGGAACCGTTAACGGTAAAAAGCCAGCTTGAACCTGATGATGTGCGTCGTAGAATAGTTCTGTCTCTTCCGGCACCCATAATCGTGATTCCAGCATTTACATTTATGCCACCATTGAACACAAAATCACCCGGGGGCACCATAATTGTATCTCCAACCTGAGCACTGTTAACAGCTGCCTGAATATCGTTTCTGGTACCACTCCGGGCCTGTATGACCCTGGCATGAGAAGAACTAAAAATTGCAAGAAAAAAAATTAATACTGCATAGCGCATTCGTGAAAACTCCAATGTGAAATGTTTAAAGACCTTATCTTTTCAAATCAATATCTCAAAAAGAGTATAGGAATCCCCTTTACGCCACTATTACAAAAGCGCGCTTCTGTCAACCCGAACTCAACTTTTTGATATGAAGTGAACTTACTATTATTTAGAGGAACTGCTTCTGAACTTCTTATATAACTGCAGAACAACTGAAGAAAACCATTACTGCTTCACTTATTGCTCCGAGAATGTAAAGTATGAAGAGCTACTACTCTTTTAAACCTCCTGAAAAAAACAACCTGCAAAAATCACATTACCGATTTTGAAAAATTGTGTAAATTACATAACCCCTCCCCAAGTTGTTATCTATTCCACTGTAAGCGGATGTGGATATGTGAACGGCTCATAATCAGAATGTTTATTTAATTTAAAATCCCTGTTTTTTTCTATGATATGCGGATGTCTCACATGTACCTTTACTTCCTCGTCATTGTAGTAGTTATCCCACATATAAAGTTTTCTGATCTGATCCTCACAAGGATAGGAACACTCCCCGTCACCATCCCTGCTCTCATGCATCAGATGCACAGGAGAAACAAAGCTGCCGTAAAACCTGTTATTAAATATAACTCCGTCACCACCCCTTATGTTAATTCCAGCCCAACGATGTCCTGCGTAGATTTTATTTCCATAAATTTCGTAGCTTCTGCTGCCCCTTGGCCAATAAAACTTATTCCCATGGGCATCAATAGCATGAGATGCCATATCACCATCATTTATGGTGTTGTATCTAAAAACATACTTAGAGCCATTGTTGGATGCAATATGATGTGCCATATGTATGTTTGGAACATCACTTTGTTCAAAATAGTTGTCCTCGACAAAAACCGCATTCTCACCACCTAATCTCAAATCCCCTTCCCAGGCCTGCTCCCCGGTACCAAACACCACAACTGCAGTTGGCCAGTTGTTGATAAAGCTGTTATTATCAATAACACCACGCCCTCCCCCTCTGACCTTAACAGCACGATTTGAACAACCTTCAAAAAGACAATTGTCAACCCTGAAATCAACAACTCCATTATCCAGTAAAATACCGGGAGAACGAACAGAAGAATCTCCGAAAAAAGCCAGTCCGGAAATCCTTACAGACGAAGCGGTTTTTCCATCTACCCTGAAAAACCAAAAACTATTCTCTGCATGAATCGATCTGAAAACTTTACTTTTTTCAGTTCCTTCACCTTTGATAAAGACTCTCCTTGAAATCACCACACTTTCATCAAAGACGTAATCCCCCTTGGGGATCAGAACGGTATCTCCCTCATCCGCCATGTTTACTGCCATCTGTATATCTATGCCTCTGTTACCTGAAACTTTTATGGTTTCTGATGCAACCGATAGAACTAAAAGCAGTAAAAAAAGTACAGCCCTATTCATAACACCTTCCTCCTGTCTAAGCTTAAAGATCAACCGTCTTAATCTTTTTGCTTCTTAAAGGTAAATTATCTGCAACAAGCTTTACAAAATTACTGACGGGTGAAAAACTTCTAAATAACAGGACAATAAAAGACAAATATAAGAGGAGAAAAACCGAAGTTGACATAAAAAGGCGAGCAAATACGTTTACATGATCCATGTTTTTTGATAGTATAAAAGAACCAACCCCAGCTAGAACTGAAGCAAGATAATATCGCCAGATACTGTTCCATATTTTTTTCAGGCTCAGCTTTATGGGTTTTCCCGCATACCACAGCGCAGGAAAAGTAAGCACATATAAACTCAACGTATAACCCGCAGCTACCCCAACGGCCCCAAACCGTAACCCACCAAGGAAAAATAGCACTGTACAGAACGAACCGAAAATTCCCCACCTGAACCACCTATCGGCTCTGCCCAAAGAAACATGTAACCAGCCCTGAGCGGCATAAATAATCTGCATCCCGGCTCCCAAACCAAACACCGCAAAAATATCTGCCGCTCCCATCCATGACTCGCCAAGCATAATCAATATCAGCATATCCCCCACAGAAGCGATATAAGCACTCATAGGCATTCCAATAAAAGCGAGCAAAGCAAGCGCTTTAAGGAAATATCTTTTGTATTGCTGAGGATCATTACGCAGTTTTGTCAAGGTAGTGACAGCAACACTCTGCAGGGGAATGGAGAACTGATTTACCGGCAGTACAAACAGATGAAAAGCTTTGTGGTAAAAACCAAGTACCACAGGCCCAACAGCCCACCCGACCAAAACTTTATCAAGATTTCTTGAGAAATAGTTTATCAGATAAAAGCCTGTAGTATTGGCGCCAAAACGGATTAACGAGCGCACACCTGAATTTCTGCGCGGTAATCCGGGTCTCCAGGCACAGAAAAGCCACATCCCCACAGCTTTAAATAATGCCAAAACAAGCGGGCGGGCTACAAGTGCCCATATACCAAATCTCCCAAGAGCCATCGAGATTGCAACAGTTATGCTAAGGACTGAAGCCCCAATTTCTACAACAGCGATATTGGAGAATTTCATATTTCTTCTCAGCAATGCCAAGTGCTGGATAGATATGCCTGCAAATACAAAACTTACAGAAGAGATAATTGTGATTGGTAGTAATCTTGGCTCCCCATAAAACCAGGCCACAAAAGGAGAGATCACAATAGCAGAAATAAAAATCAAAACACCAAAAAGAAGATTGAGCCAGAAGAGGGTGCTTACCTGAGCATGGTTTATTTTTTCACTTTGAACCGTAGCATCAGATAAGCCCATGTCCTTGAAAATTACAAAAAAACCGGTTAAGGCCAGAACCATTGCAAGCAGACCAAAATCCTGAGGGGAAAGCAGTCTTGCCAGAACAACAGTACCAACCATATGCACAAGAAAGTCGATACCCCTGGCAACGATAGTTATAAATCCCCCTTTTACCGCCCTGCTCTTAAGGTCACCTTTTAGGTGTGAGGTCTCAAAGAATTCATTCCGGTCTTTACACAACAGAGCAGAGTCGCCCCCACTTTCCTTACAGTTAATTTCACTGCTGTTTGAGTTTCGATACAAGATGCACCAGTCCCTTATACATAGTTGCCTGCCCCCAGTGGAGCATAGGAGTCTTCGCCTTTAATCCGGGAAGCTGACGGTAATAGAAATACCCTTCCTTGTCCTGCATGTTATTTATTGTCCACATTGCAACTTTCACTCCCAGCGACAACGCCTCACTGTCCTGATCTGAAAAGTATGCCAACGTGTCAATAGCCTGCGAAGCACACTGAATGTCAACGGGGAAGACCCTGTTATGATAATACTTTGGCCTGCCGCTGTTTTCAAAAAACATCCTCTTATAGTACTCCATCCCCTTTTGCAGATGAGATCTGTAGTCCCTGTCACCGGTGGAATCACTGTAGCACTTCAGACAATCAAGATTGTAACCGGTATGGAAATTGTCTATCCATCTTGTACTGACCCCCTCTCCATACCACCAGGACCCATCCGGACGCTGCCTTGAGCAACTGTACTCCATTGCCTGTTTTGCCACACTGATAAGCTCTTTTTCTCCTGTGAGTTTAGCGGTACGGGCCAGCATGGCAGCGCCAAGCATGTTGGAGTTATGAATTGAACTCTGGGTATAGGCCACATAACTCAGACATGTTCCCCTTGCTGTTTTTTCTCTGGGCAAATCAATGATCCACCCACATATACTCTTTGCAATGTCAAGGTAACGTTTATCCCTGAACAACTCATAGGCATCAAGATAGGTTTGCCCAATTAAACTTGACCATACAATAATCGGCTCCTGCTTGGGTAACTTTCCCGCTCTGCTTGTAAAATCAAAATGGTTTCCCCAGCTATGCTTCTGATAACCCGGAGCCTTATTCTTATCAAGCCAATCCAGACACTCAACTGCCTTCTCTTTGAACTGAGGATCTTTTGTCATCCTGTAACGTTTCAAATACCCCCATCCCATATACCCGCGTCCCTTTGTAGAATCCTTGGGGATGACCCCCAGAACCGGCCTCAGATTCAAAGGGCTCTGACGCACAAGCTGCTGCAAGAGCCGCTCGGCAAACACATTACCCGCCGTCAGAGGACGCAGATAAGAGGAAAGTCCATCAAAGGGCTCATACCCCCTGTAATTCTGCTTTTCAACCCACTTCTCAACCCTGTCGATACTGCTCTCCAAAATTGCCACTGTAGTATTCACTTCACTACCCCCATACTGTTTTTATGATCCCGTTATGCTTCATTGAAAAGCCTTTTGAACATCATTGATTTAAGCCGTGTCATCTGCTCACTTCTATGGAAAGCCACCAACTCCCCTGGTATAGGACTCCTGACCCGCCGCACATAACCATCAAAATATCCCATAAGGAGAAACAACCCGCCGAAAACATAAGGCCTGCGGGTCATCTGAAAACATGACCGGCATACCTGCCATAAAGGGTGCCCCCCGAGGTAGTGATCTTTCTGGCCGTGACGGTAACGGGACAAAAGGTAGCTGCTGTTACCGGTTCCCATCTTGCGGTGATGCTGGTACTCTTTTTCAGGAAATGTTCTGGTCATCCACCCGCGCATTCTTGCACTGGTCACAGCAGCCCAGTCAATACCCCCGCCCCTTATTGGCATGTAACCCCCGATCTCCTCGAAACACTCTCTCCTGAACAGCTGACAGGCACCTGAGACGTGCGAGAGATCCACAAACCCATGGTCGTAGACTCTTTTCCCATTTTCCACAAACGGGGCTCCTGCAACCCCAAGCGAGGGAAACTGGATAAACTTTCCCAGAATGAACTCAAAAAAATCTGGCTCGAAAGAAACATCTGCATCCACATTGCCTATGATGTCGTACTGTGCAGAGCCAAGCCTGCGGTAACCCGCATCGAAAGAGTATACCTTGGCAGCAAACTGTCTTCCCTTATGCCCTGTGGTGCGGACCAATTCTATCCACTTGTGCTTCTCGGCATACTTTCTGACGATCTGATCGGTTCGGTCAGTGGAGCCATCACTTACAATTACCCAGCGCTTAGGCCGAACCGTCTGAGCCACCATCGATTTAATCAACCCCTCAATAAAGAGTTCCTCATTTCTTGCCGGAGTGATTATGACATAATTCAATTCACTTGATTTGCTCTTCATAGCAAACGATCCCTTCTATATGTATGAACCAAGCGCGTGCTCATTTAAAAACGTGTGACTCTGTATAGAACTCTGAAGGAAGGGAAACTGCAATAAACATGCCGCGCTCAAGGGGCAGGCTATACCTTTTTTAATAAAAACAGCACGCCCTCACCCCTCTACCCCCTCGGTATACTGCACCACCTTACTGTCAAAATCGAAATCTTCATTATATGTGGTTTCCTCCCTAAGCTCTTCACCGGAAGGGTTTGGATCATTAACCGCAAACAGCAGAAATATGAACCACAACAGCGCCGTAGGCCTGGTATAGCTACTCTCGCTTATATTGTAAACAATGATCAGCACTAACCAGATGAACCTGAATTTGGCAAACTCACTCCCCCTGGCCATAAGACGAAGCACCCCCTTGATTGTAACTACTATGAGAGCCACAACCAACCCAAGCCCGATAAACCCAAGCTCAAGGAATATATCCAGAAACCCATTATGTGCATTCATAGGCCTCCAGGGAAAAATCTCCCACAGATTGTGGGTAAGATCCCCCATCCAAAACGTTCCATACCCCGCCCCGCCCCAGGGACGCAGCATACCTTCCCGTATCACTTCAACCCAAAGATCCGTTCTTCCGGTCAAAGTCTCATCCCTTCCCCTGGACTCAACAATAACGCTGAAAATCGATGTACCGAAGAAAGAATTCAACATCACCTCAGTAAGAAGCACAGCCGAGAAAAATATTGCCACGTAGTATGCAAGGTGCTTGACATGTCTCATTCTGAGAAATGCAAATGTCATTACACTTCCCGAAAGGAAAGCCAAAATCGAGGTTGCGCTGTCTGCAGAGGGCGACCCCCCAAGCAGCCAAAGAGACATTATCAATACCGGTATATCGAACAGACTTCCCTTCTTCCTGAAATATGCCCACACGAAGAAAAGACTGCTTAAGGCAACAAGCTGAGCGAGGCTGTTTTTGTGAGTGGTGACACCTATCCACATTGTAAACCTACCGGAGTAGTCGTAGGCCACCCCAAGATGCCTGTAATATTTGACAAAAATAACAGATAAAGGCACCAGTATATAGGCAAACCTGCGCAGCATCCAGTGTATTGACTTAACATAATCAGTTTCGGTAAACACAACCAGAACCATCATAAGATCCCCTACTGACCTGACCCAGCGCCGCATGGCCACCTCAGGAAAAGCAGACCAAAGGATAGTGACCGCCATGTAAATGTAAAGCAACACAAGGAGCTTATTGTTTCTGACAAACTCAAAAAGCGCAAAGCGCCTGTACACTAAAACCGCTCCCCCCATAGCCATGAGAGTGAGAAAGAAGGTTCTGTCGAAAATGTTTCCATGGAGATAATCCAAACCATCTTCTACAGTTGCCAGCTCCGGATCAAACCAATACGCCAGACTCCTTGACCCTACCCTAAGCAGCCATAAAAGAGGAAGCCACATGATAAGAGAGACTTTACTCTCCCTCTTTTCTTCTGAATTATTTTTTAATGAGTTCATCGACCAAACCGTGATAAATATGTTTTCTGATTTCCCAGTTATAATTCTCCATCATAGTATCTGCACTGCAAACCAAAGATCTTCTCATGTTTTTGCTCTTCTTCAGCTCCAGAATTTTCCGCGCCAGATCATAATGATCCTCAGAGCTGAAGAATCGCACATGACTGTCATTGAAATAATGGGTGTGCACAAGAGTGTCAGAGGCAATTACCGGAATACCCATAAGCATAAATTCCAGAATTTTGGTTGAAAATGCCTCATTTCCAAATCCACGCTTAAGCTTGGGTTCCACTCCGATATGTGCCTCTCCAATCACCTCACCCAGTTTCTCAATGGGAACAATTCCATTAAAGGAAACCCTGTTCTCTAACCCAAGCTTTCTCACCAGATTTACAAAATAGGATTCATCCGTACCCTTTCCATATATTCTGAACTCCAGCTCCGGGATCTGATCTTTGAGTATATCAACTGCCCTTATTGCCGTTTCAAGCCCCTGGTGCATACTCAATGTTCCGGGATAAATCATCACAAATTTTCTACCCCCATCCCCTTTTTTCTTTCTGTTTCTGTAGAAAAGCAAAGGGTCGGGATAGTTCATCACCACCGTACACTTCTCCGGTGGAACAGAGCGGGTGACTAGCCTTTGGTGCCAAATGTGGTTAGCCACAATTACATGATCTGCAAAGGCGGTGGAGAGACGCTCCAATCCCACAAGCAGCTTGAATAGAACGGAATCCTGGCTCACCTTGAACTTACTGGCAAAAAGCTCAGGCACTATATCATGAATGTCAAGAATCACCTTTGCCCCGGTGAGCTTAGGGGCAAGGGCAGCGAAAACTTCAAAATCGGGAACGGAATGGACATGCACCACATCATACTTTTTCTCTCTGTGGAGCTTGGTGAGTGTATATGCTGATCTTAACAGAAAGAGAATAAGTTTGATGAGATAGTCAACTTTGCGTTTCTCATTAAGCTGCCGTTTCTGAATCTTATAGACATTTACCCCCGAAACGTTTCTAAACGCCTCATGCCCATCCTGCCGAAGAACAATAGCATCCACACTATCCCCTCTTCTTTGCAGGGACTCAGCATAGCGCCTCACCCTGTTGTCTCCCTCGTAAAATGTATAGGCGACCATGCAAACTCTCATGTACATCTCCTCGATTTAAGGAATCCGGCTTCTGTTTCACTTGTTAAAACTGTTCTTGAATACCTGGCAACCTCACAGGGAAGAGCATTCCAAAACTCCCCTCCATAGTTGTCCAAAACGTATTGTAGAAACTGCTCGTAGTAGTCTGCGGGATATTCCTGTATTCCCATCTCCCCATTTCCAAAGTGCATGTAGTCGGGGTGGGTGTTTATAAGAGCCATTCCCCCATGCTCTGCAATCCAGTCAAGCTTTCTTTTCCAGATATCGATCTCTCTCTGTTCCATAAGAACAAAAAGGGTG
Source organism: Chitinispirillum alkaliphilum (assembly GCA_001045525.1). NCBI lineage: Bacteria > Pseudomonadati > Fibrobacterota > Chitinispirillia > Chitinispirillales > Chitinispirillaceae > Chitinispirillum > Chitinispirillum alkaliphilum. The sequence goes on from LDWW01000017.1 coordinate 36,323, forward strand.
AAATCCTGTGCCAGGGTGTAAGGGAGCTCAACGTAGGGGCCCCCCCCTGATTTTCTGTTTACAAGAAAGGGGAAAATTGTCTCTGCCGGCTCGGGCTGGGGCTCGAAGGGGTCGGTGTCAAAAGTTGAACAGTCGTACTCTATATCAAGCTCCCCGATCCACTCAAGATTGTGAAGCATAGCAGCAGCCCTGAACCCCTCACTGTTCCACTCCTTAAGAAAGTGGTTTATAACCGGAGCCCGTTCTCTGAAAATCCGATAGGAGCTGAACAGCTTACCATCATGGTCATAGTCGTGCACCCCTATTTCAAAGCCCTTCTCCACAAGTTTCCTCCTAAGCTCAGCGGAAACATTGTATCGAAGCGGTACCAGATTGAAAGCGGAGCGGAACCCCAGGCGCTCCTCCATACCAGCCAAAGAAGAGCATTTCTCCTGCCCGAAGAAACTCTCCACATCATGGGTAAGCACAAGAGAGAACCTTTTGTTTTCCGGCCACCCATACCAATTCCCCGGCACTTTTGCCGCCTTCTGAAGAATTGGCCACCTATCCGCACACCTCAGACGTTTCCTCGCCACCATCTCCCTTCGAAGCTGAATCTGAACAGCTCTGGGAACAAGAGGCTTAACGTAGTAATAGAGTTTTCTGGCCAACATTTTTCACTTCCCCTCACGGAAAAAGACTTAAAAATCTCTACAGTTTCTCTACCAACTCACCCTCATCGAGTCCACTTGGATCACTTTGCAGAAACTGCCCTATGGCCAGGGAGACCTTCTGCTGCTGTTCTTTTGAGAGGAACGGATGCATCGGCAGAGAAAGAAGACCTCTGCTCAGTTTTTCGCTTACTGGAAAAGACCCCTCCTTGCACCCCAGGACAGAATAGGCATTCTGCAGGTGAAGCGGGATGGGGTAGTGAAGTCCGGTGCCTATTCCCTGCCGGGAGAGGGAGTTCTGGAGCCGGTCCCTGAAGGGGGTCTGTATTACATAGAGATGGTAGACCGAGCGCGCCCATATGGGTTCGTAGGGCAGCTGAATGCCTTCAAGAGAACACATTATCCCGCTGTAGTGAGCCGCGCACTCCCGTCTAAGTTCATTCCAGCGCTTTAGATGACGCAATTTTACGAGTAAAACACCTGCCTGAATCGAATCGAGCCGCCCGTTGTACCCCTCCAGCTTATGCACATACTTCTGAGTTTGTCCATGATCCCTCAGCATCCGCACGGTTTTTGACAGCTGCTCATCATTAGTGGTGACCGCACCCGCCTCACCGAAGGCACCGAGGTTTTTCCCTGGATAAAAACTAAACGCAGCTGCATTACCCATTGAGCCGGCCTTAAGCCAGCTTTGGTGTTTTTGGGAGAAATACTCTGCCCCATGCGCCTGACAGGCATCTTCCACCACAAGCAGGTGGTTTCTTTGCGCTATGTCGAGAATAGGATCCATGTCCGCAGGCTGCCCATAGAGGTGCACCGGCACAACCGCCCTGACCGGTTTGTGGGTTATTTTGCTCACTGTGACCCCGTTGAGAGAATCAAGATAACAGTGTGTATCCAGGTATTCTCTTAATTTTTCCGGTGACATACAGGCAGTGCGCTCATCAACATCGATAAATACGGGTATGGCACCAGCCTGAGTTATGGCCTCGGTTGTGGCAATAAATGTATTGGGCACGGTAATTACCATATCCCCCGCACCCACACCGGCCGCCATGAGGGCAAAGCGCAGAGCGTCGGTTCCGCTCCCCACTCCAACAGAATATCTGGTTGAGCAAAACCGGGCAAACTCATCCTCAAACTCCTCCACCAGAGGTCCCCCGATAAACTGGGCATTTGACATACTTTCTCTGAAAATCTCCAGAATCTCATCCTCAAGCTCTCCGTGAAGAGCCTTCAGGTCCATAAATGCTACATTATCCATCGATCCTCCTTATAAATCTGGCAGGATTACCTGCCACCACGGTTCCAGCTTCCACATCACCTGTCACCACACTTCCGGCACCAACCATAGCACCCTTTCCAATCACCACTCCGCACAGTATCGTTGCTCCGGAGCCAATAGAAGCCCTCTCCTCCACCACAGTCCTCACCAGCTCCCAGTCCTGCTCGTTTTGAAGTTTTCCATCGGGATTAGTGGAGCGGGGATAGCGGTCGTTTATAAACGTTACACCATGACCGATAAAGCAGCCCTCCCCCACACTCACCCCCTCACAGATAAAGGTGTGACTCTGGACTTTGCAGCTGTTTGCAATCGTTACGTTTTTCTGTATTTCCACAAACGACCCCACCTTGCAGTTATCCCCGATACTGCATCCGTATAAATTGACAAATTTCGAGAGCCGGACATTTCTGCCCAGCCTGACATCTGAGGCCACTCCCAAATTCTCCATGTTCTCCTCCCCCAATTCTTTTTTTCAGTTAGGATTATTTGAATTCACTTTTAAAACTGATCGAGGGAGAGCATATTTTCCATACTGATCATCCGCCCCTCATTTCTGAGCGACTCATCACAGGCCTCAAGCATCTGCACCACTTCAAGCCCGCTGTAGCCACTGTTAAGGGGCACTGTGTCATTCAGTATGCAGTCCACAAAATGCTGGCACTCCAGTTTGAGAGCTTCGGTTTGCTCCACCTTCGGTGCCCACATATCCCCCGAGCGATAGCTTACCAGTAAGTCGTATATTCCCTGAGAACTCTTTGCTTCAACCCCCCTGTCATAAACCTTTATCTTCTCATCGGGATTCACATCGTTCCAGACCAGCATTTTGCGCTCCCCGCCGATAAGGGTAGTTCTGACCTTTACTGGAGACAGCCAGTTGACACTGAAATGAGCTATTTTGCTTGAAGAGAAATGGACTGTGACATAGGCGATATCCTCCAGTTTGTTTATGTGGGAGCAACCCCAGGCACTGAGAGCTACCGGTTTATCCTCTATGAGGTAGCGCATGATTGAGAAATCGTGAGGAGCAAGATCCCACACCACATTGACATCGTGCTGGAAGAGACCCAGATTCACTCTGATAGAGTCGTAGTAGTAAATATCCCCCAGTTTCCCCTCAGAGATAAGGCTTTTGATTTTTCTCACAGCCCCGGTGAAAAGGAAAGTGTGATCCACCATGATTTTCAGATTTTCCCTTTCCGCAATTTCGATAAGGTCTATTGCCTGAAGTGAAGTTGCGGTGAAGGGTTTTTCCACGAAAATGTGTTTTCCGTTAAGCAGGGCTTTTTTGGCCAGCTCATAGTGAGTTGACACGGGAGTAACAATAGCCACCGCATCGATTTTTGGATCTTTCAAAAGCTCATCATTATCGCTGAGGAGCCTGATATCTGAATTTGTTTTCCCAATCCGCTCCAGGGCCTCTCTGTTCTTGTCGCATACTGCAACGACCTGTGCCCCGCTGACGCCATTTAGATTTCTGACTATATTGGGTCCCCAGTACCCATACCCTATAACCCCTATACTCAACATATCTACCACTCTCCCTTCTAACTGTTTTTTTTCCCCGTTTTAACCACACCTGTGAAACTTTCTAAAAAGCTCCCTTTGCACTCAGCAGGGCAAAAGGGGTCTTTACTATAAGCCACATATCGACCCACAGCGAAAAGCTGCGGCAGTACCTCAGATCCATTCGCACCATCTCATCAAAGGTGGTGTGACTTCTCCCCTCCACCTGCCAGAGTCCTGTGATTCCAGGTTTCTGCTCCATGATGCGAGCTCTGTGCCAGGGCTCATACTGCTCAAACTCATAGGGGATTGCGGGCCTGGGTCCCACCAGGGACATATCTCCAAGGAGAACGTTTATAAACTGCGGCAGCTCATCGAGACTGCTCTTTCGGAGCAGCCGCCCCACGGGTGTGACCCTTGGATCTTTTGTGATCTTATAGACCCCGTCCTCGGCGTGTTCGGAGGAGTTTTGCCCCTCTCCCCCGATAAGCTTGCTTACATACTCCCTGTGGATCGAGTCATCGGCCCCTATATACATTGACCTGAATTTATAAAAGTTAAACAGTTTTCCACCATGCCCCACTCTCTTCTGCACAAAGAACACCGGACCATCCGAGCCAAGTTTTATAAACAGTGCAATAAGCAGGAAAAAAGGGGAGAAAAAAATCAGTGCAGCCAAACTGCCCGCTATGTCAATCACTCTTTTGCCCAGAAGATAGATCTCCCTGCTCAGGGAATTCTGCACCGGGTAGAAATAAAGGGGTGAATCCCACTCTTTTCTCTCCCCCGATTCCCCATCCTTTTTGCCTCTTTTTGGGAAATCTGAACCCGAAACCGTTATGCGCACATCCCCCCCGGAGCCAAAGAGCTCATCCACTTTTCTTCTGAGCTTGTTTAAAACACACTCCTTTCCTCCCGAGGAGATCTCCGGACACACCACCCCTATGATCCTGCCACTCTCATACCAGCCGCGCACATCGATATCTCTTGTAAGCTGACACACGGCAGATACCAGCTGCAAAAGCTCAGAGCGCCTGGCGCCAGGACCGTTTACTCCCCGGGAGGAGAAAAAATTCCCGTTAAGATGTATAAACACGAGTAAAAAGGGACGAAGAGTACGTTCCGCTCTCATCCTCTCTTTTGTTAAATTTCGCCTGAAACTTCTCTCATCACAGAAATCCCACTTTTCCTGAATAAGAGAGGATAGGGAATCAGCAGTCCTTCCAAAACGAGTTGATCTATCAAGCTTTACTCCCATAACACCCTCGCTTGCCAAAACAGTGTAACTTCAAACCAGCATCCAATTGGTGGCAATCTCTTTTCATTCAGCGTCTGAAAAACAGATCAATTGCTAAACTGTTTAGTGAGCAAAATGAGGACCATGCGGACAGATCAGGTGAATTTCAACAACCCTCTTTTCTTTACTCATGATGAAACGTTTAAATCCCGGGGACTCAGACAAAAACCGAACAGATCTTTTCCATCTTTATAACGAGGATAAAAAAAAACTCATAACCAATAGTAAACATCAAACACATCAACCATTTACTATGACTGTCTGTGAGCTGTCTGTTCACATGTTTTCAAAAGGGGAAACTTATTTACATATTACAACTCGGGGAAAACTCTTATACTTCCATACTCTCCATCATACCCCCCCTCCCGCTGAACAGCCCCCGCCCTTACGAGCGCTATTCCCTGAGCGGCCTTAGGGTCCAGATGCGCAATTCTCTTCAGAGGGGTTTCAAACAATACCACAAACTCTGAGCCAAGCTCCTTAAGGAAGTGTTCGTACAGAGAGGTGGTTTTTTTACTTGAGGGAGAAGTCCCTGTGATCTGTGAGAGTATTCCCTTTAAAGGGGTAAAAGAATAGAAACGTGGCTTTGAATCTGCTTTATCACCGGGATCTCTGTCTGCAAGCTGCATTACCCTGTTTAGAACCCCAGTTGTAACCGGCTTTGCACACACAGGGCAGATCCCGTTATGTTGGCGGGTTTGCTCCGGACTCCAGCGTACCTTACATTTCCTGTGTCCATCCAGGAAATATTTACCCTCTTCGGGAAAGTATTCCAAAGTCCCCGCAAGCCTCCCGTCATCTTTAGCCTTAAGAGCTTCAACTATATGCTCAAAGCTTACCTGGGTGTCGAATATTGTAGCCTCCCGTCCCAGATTCGCGGGAGAATGGGCATCGGAGTTTGATATCAGTGCGAATTTATCCAGTATCGAGCAGCTCCAATTCATTGGCGGATCACTGGAGAGTCCGGTTTCGAGCGCAAATATGTGTGAAGAGAGATCCCTATAGCACTGCTCTATGGAGTCGAATCCGGAACGGGCCCCCAATACGGAGAACCATGGAGTCCAAATGTGGGCGGGTATAAGAAAAGATTGCTTTCCTGCACTGAGTACAACTTCCAGCAGATCCCTTGAATCCATTCCCAGTATGGGCCTTCCATCAGAGCAGATTTTGCCTCTTTTTTCCAACTCAGCCTGAATTTTTTCCATAGTCTGGAAATCGGGGCAGGCTATAATGTGATGAACTTTTCTCACCTTGCCTGCGTACTTGTATATACAGCTGATTTCAGATGTAAGCATGAAAAATGGCTTTGAATCAAAGAATGCGGCTTCAGGATGAAGCATATCTTTTTTCAGGAGAAACAGACCGTTTTCTGCAGGCGTGAGGTTTTCTTTCAACTCCCTCATCCATCCGGGATGAACCGCATCCCCGGTCCCAATCACCTTGATACCCTTTTTTCTTGCCCATAAATCCAGCATCGGGGGGTTAAGCTGGCTGCTGGTGGCCATGGAGAAATGTGAATGGATATGAATGTCAGCAATGAACTTCATGTTAACAACACCCAAGGCTGAGTAGGTTATTCAACGGCGGTACGAATCTGGACCCCTGAATAGTAAGCTCTTAAAATGCGGTCAAAGGTGTAGCCCGCCCTCGATCTGCCGATTGCCCCTACCTGACACATCCCAACACCGTGCCCAAATCCTCTGCCTGCGACCACCAGTCTGTTTCTGTCACTTTCCTTTACTGTGAAATTTGAGCTGAACAATATACCCTGCTGATTGTTGTTTCGCCGCAGTAGGAACCTGATTCTATCACCACCGGCGAGGAAATTCCCACCCGAGGAGTTAATGGAAGCGCTTTTAATTCTTCCGCACGAAAACCGCTGGTTTACATTTATTGATCTGAATGCCCCGGAGTATGGAGTGGTAAGCCTTCCGTCCCGGGAATGATTAGTCAGAATAGTGGAAAGCTGCCTGAGGTTCCAGCTCTCTTCCCAGGTAAAAAGGCGCGAGAAGTGACAATAGGCCACGCCCTCTGAGTTCAGATCCGACACAGAACGCAAATAGGGGTAGGGGCTGTGCTGAGCCCAGACCTCGTGAACATTAGCTGTCTGCCCCCCGCAGGTGGAGTGATAGTAGGCATGAATTATCTCGTCCCCATAGGCCATAACCAAATCCTTGGTCAACCTAATAGCCATGTCGGTATAACGGTATTCATCATTTGCCCCCCCGTATACCTGATCAGCAACAGTACTCAGAACATCAAAATCCCTGGTTCTGTTTGCTTTCATTCTCACATAAACGTAGGTGCGGGCTGCAACTGCCTGACTTTTCATGGCGGCCATCTCAGGCTCTCCAAGCCGCCCTATCTCCCTTGGGACAACCCCTCTTAAGTAATCTTCAACACCCACTACATTTACCACAGAAAAGCTGTTTCGGCCTTCTGAAAGTAAAATCAAATTACCTCTGTAACTATCCTCCCCCACCTCAACAAACTGCATAAGACTGCTTAAACTCAGGGTACAGGGAAGGGGAATTTGCCTTGTCTCTCCATCCACAGTTGCACTTATCCTTGATCCATCACCAAGAGCCTGAACATGAACTCTTCCCCTGAAAGCAACACTACCCCCGCGGTATCTTATGGTAGCTCTGGATGGTGTGTATATTGTCTTTGAGCGCGCATGCCGCCTGATCATCACCCGTACCGGTCTTTTTTCGACTCTTATGGGTGGATATCTGTAGGAAACAGTTTTTTCTTCCTCGAAACTGTCAGAAATTTTTTGGGAATCCCGGGGTGTGTCTTCCCTGAAAGCAACCGAGAAGTCGATTATCTCCTCTTCAGAGATAAAGTCTTCAGCAGAATCCACTTCGGTTTTAAACGCTTCAGCAGGCATATCCGGTGCAATCCCCCCTGGTGGATTAGGCACCAGAAAAGGAGTTGAACACCCGAATGTTAAAGAGAAGACAACAGCAAAAGAAGTTTTAAGTTTTCTGAGATTGTTCACGTCGTGCCCTGGAGATTTTCTTCAGTTTTCCGCTTATAAGACTGCGCTGAAGGGGCGAGACATGATCGATAAAAAGAATACCGTTCAAGTGATCGATTTCGTGTTGCAAAGCACGCGCCAGAAGTCCCCTGGCATTTTCAATCAGGTACTCTCTGCCATTTTCATCCTGAGCTTTCACAGAAACAGTTTCAGGACGATTAACAGTAAGAGTGATACCAGGAATACTGAGACACCCCTCATCGTAATCTTGCTTTTCTTCAGAAGAATATACTATTTCGGGATTAATCAGTACATAGGGATCTTCTTCCCCCCCGCTTGTGTCTATGACCACCACTCTTACACTCTTACCCACCTGCGGTGCGGCAAGTCCAACTCCATCCTCCCTTTGCATAGCCTCAACCATCTCCTCAACAAAGCTACGCAGAGCGTCATCGAAATGCTCTACAGGCAGAGCTTTTTTTCTGAGAACAGGGTCTCCATATAAACATAGTTCTAACATACAGCAGTTGATTCTCCCTTACAGACTCAGGAACCTTTCTATTTGTTTTCATCTGTTATTACGGATGAAACCGATGATTTGGTAACTTCAATTACAGTATTTTCACCAGTTTTAATAGTAAGGTTATCCCCTTTGGTATTGCCGATAGTTCCCACAATCCCCCCGACGGTAACGACCCTGTCCCCTTTTTTAACATTCTGTAACATAAGCTGACGCGCTTTCTGCTTCTTTTTTTCAGGGACGATCATAAGGAAATAAACAATCAGAAGAATAGGAATCATCATTATAAGAAAATTACCGGGTCCAGGAGCCGGCTGGGTTTCCTGTGCCTGTACAACCTGAGCAAAAAACGGGATCGCCATAACGGAAAAGATACGTGTATTCATTACATAACTCCTTTTCGGATAAATATCTCTTTAAACCAACAGTAGGATCAAAACTACAGAATGCCCCTAAAATACGTGCAAAGCAGAAGTCGTGTCAACGCGAAGTTTTTTTTCCTGTATGCAGATTGATCAAACGGTTTAGTTCCTGTGAGCCCCCAAACTGATGAACAATTCCCAGAATAATTGTTCTCTTCAAGGCAGTTTAAAACTATATTTTTCTCTACCCAAGTAACTGCTTCAAAATTTTTAACCTTAATTAAATCCTTCATAGATTCAGCTGTTTGAGATGAGTTCAGGTTTCTTATGGTTCTCTATTACTAAACCTCTCTTACAAAGATGTATTTTCAGCTGAAGCCACCTAACTTTAACCTAAAAACCGGTAGTAATGAACACAATCTATTTTGCCCGCTATATATATCTGGAAAGTGGAGAAATTCTTTTAAACGGAGCCGTTTCGGTCAGCGGTAACCGCATAGTCGATGTTGCTCCCCGGGGCAGAATAAAAAGAAACAGAAATGACAGAGTCGTCAACCTTGGTAACCTGCTGCTTCTGCCCGGGTTTATTAATATGCACACCCATCTGGAAGAGTGTGTAGCCAGGGGCAGCACCAAAGAGCCAAATGAAACATTCACGAAGTTTTTACAACAGAAGAACAGGCGTGTACAGGAGACCCCTGAAGAGGTAAAGCTTGCCTCGATGCGTCTGAATGTGCGTGAACTTCTGGCTGAAGGGGTCACCTCCGTGGTTGATTCAAGCAGCAGCCAGCTGTCCTTAAATATCCTGAAAGAAGAAAACATCAGGTCCTGGGTTATAAGCGAGATCCACGACAACAGCACAAAGATAGTTTTGCCCCAACTGAACGAATCAGACAGAAACAGAGAAAAAAATCTCTTCATGAGCAGCGGGATCGGACCACATGCATTATTTTCTCTCACTCCACAGAAACAGAAAAAAATCATAAATTTCACCTACGAAAATGATTGCATCTGGATGACTCATCTTGCAGAAAGTTCAGAAGAACTACAGGCATTCTCTGAACAGAGCGGGGATCTATTTTCCCACATGACAGAAAAAAAAGAGTGGCCATTTAAAAACTCCCCCCATGGCTCTGCACACCATGCAATCAGACACAACCTCATCCCTTCAAATGGGATATGCATACACTGCAATTATCTAAACGGTCATGAACTGACACTGCTTGCAGCAAAACGGATATCTGTTGTGCTGTGTAATCAGTATACCCAAATGATGAATCATAAGAGTTTTCCTCTTGAAGTGGCACTGAACAGAGGGGTGTCCATATGCCTTGGAACAGAGGGGGTTGCAGCAGCCGGCGAGATGAGTTTGTTTGATGAGCTGTTCAGCCTGAGGATGGCCCACCCTCATATCCCTGCAAGAGAGATGCTTAAATGGGTAACAACCAATCCTGCTGCAGCATTAAGAATGTCAGAACATCTGGGTTCAATATCCCCGGGAAAACTTGCAGACATAATCGGCGTCAGGTTTGCCTACGATACATCCCAGGATCTTCTTGAGGAGATGCTCATGGAAGACCCTGAGATACAGTTCGTCCTGATAGACGGAGAAGAGGTTATTGTAAACTATTAGTGAGAGTCGCTATTGTTTCAGGATGCATTCTGTAAGTTTATCCACCAGAGAATCAACTGCAGCCTGGGGCGAGACATCACCGTCTTCAATTATACCTTTGTACTTTCCAACAAAATCCGGATCCCTCAGAAACCGGATATGTTTTTTCACTATTGCAGCCTCTTTATTACGCGATAAGGCATTCAAAGCTTCTGCTGTGCGTTCGAGTGATTCGATTATGGAACTGATCTCTTTTTCGAAAACGACCTGAGGTCCATCTATATACATTTTCATTTTTCCCACTGTACAGTGGGATACATTTTCTCTTATTTTCATATATCCTCTCCTACTGATTACAAACTATTTACCTGCACATTAAACCCGCCATTTTCAATGGTCATATCAATTCAAAAGAGGATATGAGACTGGCAGAGAGACAGTTGAAAACTGATCACTGAAACTTTCGACCTTCAAGAAACGCTTATACGAATTGCTTTGCTCAAAATTCGGTTTTGAAAAGACAAGCCGGTTTCTTGATCTTAGATCTTCAGGAGATTTGGGTTTGGTTTTGGGCCTTCTCCTGAAACAGTGTTCCTCATTTTCGGCACAGATTTTAACCTCTGCGTCGGCACAGGCATCAATGAAGATATTCTGGATTTCAGAGCAGCTAATCGCTTCAGTAGTTTTCTGCGAAGCAAAAACCGAAACAGCCGCAAACATCAGTAACCCGCAGCTGTAGTAAATAACTCTTTGAAATTGATTTTTCATCTTCATACATTTCTATCTTCGTTCAACATAACATATTATTGTCAAAACATTTATGAGACTTTTTCCGCTTAGAAAGATTTTGTAAACAGAATCCGAATACCAGACTTACCATTGATACTCAAACCAGGATGATACCCACAGCAAATCCCCTTCCCCCATACTTTTCAGATTGTCAAGCGCAAAGAGTTTGTTGAGAGATGCCGCGATCAGAAACTGATCGGTAAGATTATATGCAGCTTCCAAGCCCGTATAAATATGATTGAATCTGAAGTTATTATCCTCAGAAAGATACCCTGCGTCAATTCCCGTAATCACAAATGGGGTAAGCGTGAAAAGCTGCCCAACAGAGAACGTCCGGTCCAGACCGATTCCAATAAAGGCCCCCTTCTCCTCTTTAAAATCATACAACAGATCTGAAAACAAAACAGCCCCGGCAATCAGCGGAGTGTGTAACTCCAGGTAACCTTCTATGGTATATGGCTCGCGGGGAACCGGAGTGAACTGAACACCGGCCCCCAGGTAGAGTTCTACCGGTCCAACGAAAAATCCATAAAGAGAGTAAAATGTAACGTCAAAAAGAGGCTGGGGAATTCCGACTATGTTTGAGACTCCAAACAGAAGAGGCCCTAGAGAATATTCAAACACACCTTCCAAAATTGTTGCATTGGGCAGCTCATCTACACCTTCAGACACATAGGAGCTGCTCCATTCAACAATTCCGATCAGATTGGTGTTCCCCTCATCGGCTAAAAGTGTATTTACACTTAAAGCATACAGTGAGAAAATCAGAACTATTTTTGGCAGGATCAAATCAGCTATCCCTCCATTCACCTGATTTATTTTTGTGTGATTTTCCAGGTTTATGAAGAGAAAGCCCCGCTAAAACAGTGCCAAAAAAGAGGCGCTGTAATGCTACTGTTTTACAAATCGTGCTGCAAACATACCATCAAGCTCATGATCGTAAGGTGTAATTCTTAAACACCCGCTGTTATCGATAAACATACCGGGAACAGATTCAGGCGCCTCATCGAGTTTGAAGTCCGGATGAGAAGAGAGGAACCACTCAACCTGCTGTTCATTTTCCTCAGGTTCAATGGAGCAGGTTGAATAGACCATTACCCCAGCGGTTCCTATAGTGGAAGCAGCACTTTCCATCAGCTTTCTCTGTAAGTTCACTACAGACTCTATATCACTTGGTTTACGTGTCCAGCGTCCGTCAGGATGGCGCTGCAACACACCGCTACCCGTGCAGGGTGCATCGAGAAGGACCTTATCAAAATGTCCAGTGAAAGGCGGATGTGTTCCATCACAGGCGATTGGATATATATTTTCAAGTCCCATGCGTTTATAGTTTTGAATAACTTTGAGCAACCGGTGTATTTTCAGCTCGCATGCCACAACGGATCCCTGTTCCTGAGCAATTTCAGCCATAAGAACAGTTTTTCCACCCGGAGCAGAACAGAGGTCCAGTATATGCTCAGCCCTCTGCACATCCATCATCGCAGTTACCCAGCCGGATGAAGGGGCCTGTACATTGCAAAGCCCCATTTTCAAAAGACGAATATTTTGAGGATCGAGCGGTTTTTTCATTTTGTAATAAAGATTCAAATACCCCGTTGCCGGTTCACACAGTGTGCGCACATCGGCTTCAAACTGCTGGCGGGATATTTCACGAATTTTTCGTCTCAAATAGATGGCCGGCTTTTTATTATTGAAGGCAAGCAGCTTTTTGGTTTTTGACAAACCGATCTGCTTAAGCCACCTCTCTACCATCCATTCGGGGTGCGAGTACTCAACAGACAATCTGCGACAAAGATCTTTTTGCGGATCGGGAAGAGTGATTTGACGCTTTTTATTTATCACATTCCTCAACACAGCATTAACTACCCCTGAAGCAGCTTTGGTGTCAGGCTGCCCCTTGGCGATATTTACAGACTCATTAACTGCAGCATGGTCCGGAACCTTATCCATAAACATAATCTGGTACACCCCGATCTGAAGAATCCGCCTCAGAGTTGGTGACTGGAGGTTTTCTTCTATAGTCAGGAACTGATCGATTATATAATCCAGATATAGTTTGAACCGCATTACACCATATACAAGTTCAAAGACAAACCTTCTATCCCGGTGATCGATCTTTACATTTTTTAAGACCCTGTCGGTTATGGAGTCAAGATCTCCCGGACGTGAATCGTATTCAGACAAAACTTTTAATACAAGCTGCCGCGTGTTCATTGCAGTTTACTTCCTTCTGTTAATCGGTTCCCCAGCAGAAATGCTTCAACACTCATTTTTTTTCGCCCCTCGGGTTTTACTTCCAGAATTTTAAGACAGCCCCGGGCACATTTTACGCTAAAATAATCTTTCCCAATCTCCACAACACTTCCCGGCTCAGAGCCTTCCCTGCAATCTGTGACCTGAGCCCATTCGATTCCCAAACGTTTACCCTGCAGGTTGGTACAGGTCCCGGGAAAAGGTTTAAATGCACGGATTTTGTTGTATATCTGCTCAGCAGAGAGATTCCAGTCTACAAAAGCCTCTTCTCTTCGCAACTTTGGAGCCCTGGTGATTTTCTCCTCATCCTGTTTTTGGGGTTTGAGATTGCCGCTTTTAATTCCATCTATTGCCTCCATCAGCCCCTCTGCACCCAAATGGGTTAGCCTCTGATACAGATCAGGAGTGCACTCCTGAGGCTTAATGCCAATTTTTTTCTGAATCAGAATCTCCCCGGCATCTATCCCTTCATTTATTCTGAAAACAGTCACACCTGTTTCTCTCTCCCCCGCTTCAATTGCCCTGTGGATAGGGGCAGCTCCCCGGTATTTGGGCAACAAAGAGGCGTGGATATTAACAGTGCCCAGTCTGGGAATTGAGAAAACCTCTCTGGGCAAAATTCTGTATGCAACCACTACGAAAAGATCAGCATCGAGCGCTTTGAGCTGATCGGTAAATTCCGCAGTCTTCAGATCAGAAGGGGTCATGAGCGGATGTACCCCCTCTTTTTCCGCATACTCATATACAGGAGAGTGACACATCTTCAACCCCCTGCCCTTTGGTTTTGCTGGCGTGGTCACAATACCCACTACCTGCTCAGATTTTCTGAGGTGCTCCAGAGCGGGAATCCCAAATTCTGCAGAGCCCATAAATACAATCCTCATACACCACCCATTCTTCCCTGACACAATTTAATCTTTAAATTAAGGATATAAAATACCATATGAATTAGAGCATGATGATATAAATAACTTCTGCCCTTCAAAAACTGTGCAATGGGCCAGGGAGGCACAAATTTGCTTTTATCCTCCCCAGATGGTAGTTTTCTATTTTAACAAGCAAATTTCTTTGTAGCTATGGAGGTGAAAAGATGGCAACAGCATTCTTACCTATAGAAAACCCCAGTATATACTGCCGTTTTTGCAACAAAATCGTCCCTATGCAGCTTGATCGCAGCATTGCCGAAAACGGTAAAACCGTGGATAGAAAATCCACCTTCGAATACTGCTGCAGCAAATGCCTCAAAACAGTATGCTTCAGCGGTAATGATCTTCAGGAAAAATGTGAAGATACTCCACAGGAATGTCGTACCTATGCTCCCAAAGAATCATTCTATATCGGAGAGCAGATTTTCCATCAGAAGTTCAATGAGACAGGCCTGATTGTAGGAAAGGAAAGCGGATCGCCAGAGAAGATACTTGTTCAGTTTGAAAAAGCAGGATTGGTAAAACTGATACAAAATATTTAAGACCAGATTTTTCTATAAAAAAAGAGGGAGCTGTTTTTCAGGTCCCTCTTTTTTTATATCCAAAGGTGTTTTATTTTAGCCTGCGATACGCACCACCATGGGAGCGATAACCAGTGATACCACACTCATCAACTTGATTAGGATGTTGATTGAGGGCCCAGCAGTGTCTTTGAAGGGATCCCCTACAGTATCTCCAATGACTGCAGCCTTGTGAGCTTCACTTCCCTTACCTCCGTGAGCACCACCTTCAATGTGCTTTTTGGCGTTATCCCAGGCACCTCCCGCATTTGCCATAAAAAGAGCCATCATAACCCCTGACACAGTAACCCCGGCCAGAACTCCCCCAAGCATTTCAGCACCTCCTGTAAACCCAACAATCACAGGAGTAAGCACCGCTATAAGCCCCGGAGCAACCATCTCCTTTATGGCAGCCCTGGTTGATATATCCACACATCTGGCATAATCAGCCTTTCCTGTGCCTTCAAGCAAACCAGGGATAGTACGGAACTGGTGACGTACTTCTTCAATCATCGAGAAAGCCGCCCGTCCTACAGCCCCCATCGCAAATGAGGAGAACAGGAAGGGAAGCATGGCACCAAGGAACAGCCCCGCCATTACAACCGGCTCCGTTACATCGATATTCACTACAGCAGCTTCAGGAGAAAGCCCAGCCAGAACACGGGTTGTGAATATGGTTTCCCTGTAAGCTGCAAAAAGAGCAAGTGCAGTCAGTGCAGCGGAGCCGATTGCAAATCCTTTTCCGATAGCTGCGGTTGTATTTCCCACAGCATCGAGCTTATCGGTGCGCTTACGCACTTCAGGTTCCAGCTCGGCCATCTCAGCCAATCCACCTGCATTATCTGCTATTGGGCCGTAAGCATCGACAGCCAGCTGTATACCGGTTGTGGCCAGCATTCCCAGAGCTGCAATTGCGATACCGTAGAGCCCGGCAAAAGAGAACGAAACCAGTATTGCAGCACCAATAAACAAAACAGGTAAAGCCGTAGAGACCATACCAGTTCCAAGCCCAGCAATAATGTTGGTTCCAGCTCCTGTTTTTGATGCATCGGCGATTTTGGCAACCGGTCTTCTGTTTTCTGATGTGTAGTATTCTGTGAACTTACCGATCGCTATACCTGCAACAAGCCCTGAAATTACGGCATAAAAGATTCCAATTGACCTGTAAGTGACATTACCCAGCTCATATGTTGCGGGTGCAATCCAGTTTATCAGAGGCAACGTTACAAGCACCATCACACCGGCAGCACCAAAAGTGCCGATATTCAGAGCCGACTGAGGATTTCCCCCCTCTTTTGTGCGAACAAAGAAAGTCCCGAGTATTGATATGATTATTCCGGCCCCGGCAATAACAAGGGGCAAAACGGCAAGATTGATCTGCCCAGCAGCAGCCCCCAGTACCATCGAACCCACGATGGCCCCTACATATGATTCAAAAAGGTCTGCTCCCATCCCTGCGACATCACCCACATTATCACCTACATTGTCGGCAATAGTAGCCGGATTGCGCGGATCATCTTCCGGGATACCCGCTTCAATCTTACCTACAAGATCAGCCCCCACATCCGCAGCTTTAGTGTAGATACCTCCGCTCACACGGGCAAAAAGCGCAATTGATGAAGCTCCCATGGCAAACCCATTGAGTATGGGGAGAACCACACCTCGCAGCACATCCACATCATCTCCAAACACAGATGTGTATATAATGAAAAGTGCCGAAAGCCCCACAATACCAAGCCCAACCACACTCATACCCATAACAGTTCCACCTGAAAACGCAATAGCCAGAGCCTGAGGAAGTCCTTTCCGTGCGGCATTGGTGGTACGCATATTTGCCCCCGTGGCGATACGCATCCCAAAAAACCCCGCCAAACCAGAGCAAAGTGCCCCTACCACAAACGACACCGCAACCAACCGGATACTTCCTTCATTTCCGATAACCAGGAGAATCGCGACAGCTATGACAAACACCGCCAGCACTCTGTATTCACGTGCAAGAAACGCCATAGCACCCTCTCGTACAGCAGCCCCGATCTCTTTCATTTTTGGAGTACCGGGATCCTGTTTATTGATCCAGTTTGATTTCCATAGCGCGAAAAGAAGTGCAACTAAACCAGCGCCCAGTGACGCATACAGCAGTGTGACATCCATACATCCTCCTACGAGCTGTAAGTGAAAAGTGTCACAGTTTTTCAACTGTTTGTGTTTATTTTCTGTTCAGGGAAGGATCAGGTATACAAAGACAAATTGATCTAAGTTACCTTACACATGAAAATTTAAAATAATTGTTAGCCCCGTTTTGAGCAAGCATACAGCCCCCCTTAGAGCATCTCAACAAATAATGCAGCACAGGTTGAGAGATTATTGCCCTGCAGACCCTTGCTCAGCTTCCTGATCCCCGCTTTGCCCTGCAAATTCTTCTTCTGCTGATGCCTCTTCGGTGTGCTCCG
Organism: Chitinispirillum alkaliphilum; assembly: GCA_001045525.1. NCBI lineage: Bacteria > Pseudomonadati > Fibrobacterota > Chitinispirillia > Chitinispirillales > Chitinispirillaceae > Chitinispirillum > Chitinispirillum alkaliphilum. The sequence goes on from LDWW01000017.1 coordinate 53,510, forward strand.
ATTCATCGGAGCCCCTGTTTTCAGAAGACATACCCGTTGTATCAGAATCAGATAATTTTGTTTCCTCAACAAACCATTCATCAGAATCATTCTCTTTTGTCTGTTCGTCTGACACAGCCTGTAAATCCCTGTGCTCTGTAACCGAAGAGCTGCGGAAATCTATACCGGTTTCTTCCTGGAGTTTCCTCAGGACCTCAGACGCAGTGAACGCAACTGCATCATTAGGATCGGTGGTGAGAACCTGTATAAGGTAGCCGGCTCTTGTTTCTTTCATTTTTCCAAGAGCGATAAGTGCCTCTATTCTGATTTCCGGATCTTTTGAATGGCTAAGGATTTCAAGCAGAACATCGGAGGCCATTCTGTTACCAATTTCACCCAGCAGGGAAACGGATATGGTGCGGATTTTTGGATCAGCAGTTCTGTCCAAAACCTTATCCATAAGATGGGGTACGATTCTGTCTCTGTAGGAGACCAGTTCTCTGGCGGCGGTCTGAACCAAAGCAGGTTCAAATGGTTCCTGCTCATAGAGGACCTTAAGGGCTGTGAGTTTTTCTGTAACAAACAGCTCCATTCTGCGCTCGTCAGACTCCACACTGTCGGCAAGAATCAGTACAAACTGGTTGAGACTGTCTAGATCTGTGCCGGTTTTGTTTAAGGTATACCTGAGAGTGTCGATTTCTGTTCTCAACTGCTCAATGAGTTTATCAGTTTGCAAAAACCTCTCCTCGATACCCTGCACCCCTTTCATAGATCCCAAACGTGAGACACCCCGGTATTTAAGAGATACTCTCAACCCCGGACTCATGAATGTTTCATATTCACTATCGGGAAACATCTGCAAAATGTCGACTAACCCGACACTCAACTCCACAGCATCCCTTAGAAATCTCCATGAGGTAAGAACAGAGATACAATTATACCCCGATTTTCTCTGAAGCTCGGTGGTAAGATAGATACCGGCTCCAAAATACTTCTCGATTCCAAGGAAAGGATTGAACCTATCCTCCCTCGAAGAGGCAGCACTAAGCATGCCAAAGTGAATACGGGTCCTCAGTGAGTTGATGTTTTTACCAAAAGCCAGAAAAAATTCATTTTCGAACGAATCATTGTCAATATCGAAATACATTTCATCCCTGCTTGAGAAGAGATTTTGCATTCCGATAGTAACAGAGGGTAAAAGTGGATGGGCCTCACTCAGTAACAGGGCTTTGAACCCCAGGTTGAATTCACCAACATATCCCAGCTGTAGATTCACCCTGTCTGAAAAACCCAGATCAAGGGAAAAGCCGGGTGTTGCATCAGAGATATCTTCCAAAAGCGAAAATCCATGTAAATCCAAAACATAGGTTCCGCTTTGCAGAACATCAGCATCGGGCAGGGTTTGCAGAGAACTCCAGCGTGTATTTGCGTATCCGGCAGTAAGAACAAAGAAAAGTAAAATCACTACACACTTAGTCACTCAGCCCTCAACTTTCTCTCATAAGATCAAAAAACGGCCTGCCCTGCCCTTTTAGACGTTAAAATTGATTTCCTCTTGTTCCGATTCTGAAACCTGGTTGCCTTTACTCTCCTCGGCAGTCTCCTCCTTTTTATCATTTGAGGACTCCTGTTGCTCTTCTGTTTCAGACTGAGCCTGCTGAGTGGATTCGGCCTCAGACGTGGCATCATCCTGATTTTCCAAAGGAGGAAGGCGATCCCTTATTTCCCTGAGAAGCTTTATAATCAGATCATTTTGCTTTACCAGTTTATCGTTGCTGTTTCCACCGTTTTTGTGACGATCTGATCTGCGACGCGGTTGAGCAAAGTTTTGTTGTTGTTGCCCGTTAAAAGAGTTGTAGTTGTTCCCATACGAGTAACTGGAATTAAAGGAGTTGCCTTTTTCATTATACCTCCCAGAATTTCTTTTCCTGTTAACTGAATTTCCAGTTCCCCGTTGATGCTCATCATTAAACATGCGGTAAAGCTCCTTTCAAACAAAAATAACCATAACATTATGTCGCACGTATAGGGAGAAATCTCCCTTTTAAAACCTGGAATACCAGGGGAACATACAACTACCCCCTTAGTATACCATTTATGATTGATCAATTCAATGACGGTGTTAAACGATTGCAAATTTTTAGTTTATGCCGCTAAGGATGGCCCCAAGCCTGTCCAAAGCATGCTCTGAGCAGATTTCTGCTCCTTTTGTTTTGTTTCGAAACCATGTAAGCTGTCGCTTGGCATACTTTCTTGTATTCTGTTTTATTTTCTCCACCCCCTGGGAGAAACTCATCTCTTTTCTGTCCACCTGAAACAGTTCCCTGTATCCGACGCACTGCATCCCGGGACTGTTTTCATCATAACCTAATGCTCTGAGCAGTCTGTATTCTTCAAAAAGACCACATGAAAACATCTCGTCAACTCTCTTGTTTATCTTTTGATAAAGTTTCTCTCTGTCAGAGGTCACAACACAGGTTAAAAAATCGATATCGGACGGTGGGTTTTTCTTCTCCTGCAAAACCGAAAGGGGTTTTCCTGTCTTATAAAAAACTTCCAGTGCTCTTACAATACGCTGTAGGTCATTTGGATGAAGTTTTTTTGAGCTCTCAGGATCACAGCGCCTCAACTCCTCATATAAAGAACCGGATCCCTGACTTCGGGCCCTTTGCTGCAAGCTGTTTCTAAGCGAAACATCAGCAACATCCTGAGCCCCCAGGCCATCACTCAAGGAATAAAAATAAAGGCCGGTACCACCACAAACCAAAACTTTCTTGCCCAAAGCACTTCTCTGGCGTATGATTTCGACTGCCTGTTGGGAAAAGACATGGGCTGAGTAGGGTTTGTCGGGATTGATTATGTTAATAAACCAATGTCTCACCTCCCTCATCTCGGAGGGTGTGACCTTTGCAGTCCCGATATCCATGTGTCTGTAAATTTGCCTTGAATCGCAGGAAATGATCTCATAGTCGAACTTCTGAGCCAGTTGCAAACAAAGATCGCTCTTGCCGACCGCTGTTGGTCCCAGTATTACCGGTACTTTAATTTTCTCCATTTTTTCTCTGATCCGGCGGTTATACCGAATTTATACTCCTAAACATTCTTTTGAACTGTTGAATCTTGCAGAAAGAGGAAGCAATGGCTATTTTCTTCTCTTTGCTTTAACATTTCAAACAAGATTTCGCCTGCATATGAAAAATCGCTTTAAATTGATTGCTTTTTTAGTTTTTATCACTCTTACTTTTCTTCTTCTTATACCCAAAACACGAACTCATATTTCCACACTTTTATCTTCCACATTAGAAAATACCATTTATAAGCTTCCCAATACATCGCTTCTATCCACTTTTTCCTCTGATCTGGAAGAAAACCTTTTAGTCCTGTTTGAGGATCTTGAGGTCAGTGATTCGGATTACAGACGTAATCTTCTTGATGACGGCTCTGTTGAATTACGGGTATCTGTACCCAGAGGCAAACCTCTTGAGTGGATAATCTGGAAATTTTCATCAGCCGCTTCCGCTACCCCATACGAGGTTTGGGACTGCGTTCAGAGAAATCTGCTCTCAGGTACAATATACTATAAAAGCAACAATCCATCTTACAAACCAATCACCCTTCACATTTCACGCTCATCGAGATATTTCTCCAACACCGCCACTCTTGCGATTCTTATCCAAAGTTTTGAATTCAAAGCAGACAAGACCACTGTTGATTTCCTCTCCTTTCCTGAACCGCTCACGTTTTCGATTCTGCCCTCTCAGAGACTCGCGTCGAGAACCGCAGAAATCGCTGCAGAGTACAATAAGGAGATCATTGCACTGCTTCCCATGGAACCTCTCCCCAGGTCACAGTCAGAGTACAGGCCATCCCAAATTATGGTCCACTTTGCCGAAGATCGTATCAGGTCGCTTATTTCTGAAACGCTCAGGAATGTACCTGGCTATTCCGGTGTGTCCAACTTCCATGGCACACGGGTGCTGCAGGATTCGAGAGTAATGGAGGTAGTGTTGTCTGAAGCCAAAAGACGGGGAGTATATTTCATTGACACCGGTATTAGCAGCAAATCAACAGCCTCCACTGTTGCACATAAGGTGGATCTGCCTTTCATGACCGTGCAGGGACATATCAGAAACAGCAGTGACAGTGAACAAATAAGAAACAGCCTGATGCGGTATGCTGTCGTGTCGCAAAAGACAGGAAGGCTTCTGATTTCAGCTCCCCCGAGTGACACATTTCTACAGGTGCTTAAAGAGGAACTGCCTAATCTGCACGCCAATGGAATCAGGCTCGTGTATGTATCCGATGTTGTCAATCGCTGATATCAGACAGTTCCTCAGAGAAAGCCAGTTACGCCGCAGCCCTATGCCAGCCGGATCTTTGTACCCAGTCTTCAAATGTAGCCAAATTGGGATAGATATTTTGCAGCTCCGAAATATCCGCACTGAATCCCCTCAGATTGAGCCAGTCATACATCATAGCATAATCAGCACTGTAGCTCCTGACCTGTTCGATTGGCAATTCCTTAAATTCGACCGGGCGCCCTGTAGCCTTACTTAAAACCCCCGCCATTTCCGGTCCTGTCAACTCATCACCTGCGAGTTCGATCTCAGTTTTTGTGAACTTATGGGGATCAGCAAATACCATTGCAGCGATTGCACCAAGATCATCAACTGACAAAACCTGAACCGGAACATCCGGGCGCAACGCCAGTTCAAGTGTACCGTTATAAATTTTATCCCGTAGTGAAGGTGACATTAAATTTTCCATAAAGTACACAGGTCTTAAAATTGTGTAGCTCAAGTTTGATTTACGCAGAAACTCCTCAATTTCTGCTTTGCTATCAAAAAAAGGTACACCGGTGTTTTGATCTGCACTCCCGATACTGCTGTACACAAAATGCTCAACACCGCTCTTCTCTGCAACCTTTGCAAGTGCAATCCCCTGCCTGATTTCAGCTTCGACACCATGCTCCAGAGGCTGCTCAACACTAAACACCCCGTATACTCCTTTGAGGGCCTTTTCAAGTGACGAGGGTACGTTCAAATCACCCATCACAACCTCTGCTCCAAGAGACTCCAACTCTTTACATTTGGGCTTTTGTGGGTTGCGGGTAAGTGCTCTGACTTTCCACCCCTCATGCAAAAGGTGATGAGCCACTGAACCTCCCTGTTTACCGGATGCCCCCGTAACCAGAATCACTTTATCCTTTTTCTCCATCATCACAACTCCTGAAATGTGGTAAAAACATTTTGCTCTGCACGTAGTCTTGCTGCTATAGAAGAATACGAAATCGATAGGATCAATGTTTCATTTCAGCTTTGATGAGGGATTGCAAAAGGGTGATGCTGAATTTGACATTCAGCAAGATGTGTCACAAAAGTATCAGGGGCGGGGCTACAACATACGGGGTAAGCCAGTCATAATACGCTTTTTGCATCATTGCGCAATTACTCCAGACCTCCTCTGCGGGAAGAGGCCTCTAACCCAATGTTAACGTAAAACGACGAATCTCACATCTTTTCCAGTCAAAGAAAACAGTGAATTCATCGCCGTTTATAAGCACATGGTGTCAATCTCCGCTACCGGGGCTTTCAAGCTCAAAAAAATCAACCAGTAACCCACCGGATGATTCCGATGAAAGACTGATTGTGGGCATTGGCTGTTCACGAATACGGAGATTATTATGTTCCCTGAATGTCAGATCAATAAATTCAAACCATTGCAGTCCAGTTTCACCCTTGCGTGCATATAGGGTTACAAAGTCATCGGGATTTTTTCTTAAGCGGACAACCATCACAGAAGAGTGAAGCGGATCACTATCCCCCACCACCTCTCCCGTACTTTCCAATAATCCGGCCAGGAAATTCATGGCAGAAACAGCTCCCGGGATTTCCACAACCTCAGGGTCCGTTTCCGACAATGCCAGATCTCTTTTGCAGCTTATGAAAGCAGTAAGCATAACGATTGGAAACTGCCCCGAAAAGTCGATGGATAACTGAGCGGGGAAACGCAGATTGGAAACATTTCTAAGTGTTGAGAGATTGTCTGAAAAATAGGTATCTATGAGGGTCCGCACCTCTTCGGATACACCATTGAAGCTGAGACTGAAAGCGGACAGATCAGCATTTACAAAGAAAGGATGCATCCTGCTGTACTGAAGCTCTGCTTCCATCTCTTTTTCAAGCTGCCGTATCTCTGTTTGAGCATTCCGGATAAAGTCTCTGTAGAGGTTTTTGTTTTTCTGTGAGTATTTCTCTATAAACTCATTGATGGTTTCGATTCTTCCGGAGTTAACGGCGTATCTGAACTCTGCTTCCACCTCACCAGCCTCAGTCTCATCTGATTTACAATCAACGCCTATTGCAAGGCGGGCTTTTTGGCACCAGTTTTTCTCTATCTGATAATACTCGCAATCTTCCACAAATTCCCGTATTCTGACCGGATCTTCCGTTTCCATTGCTCTGTTGTAGAAAAAACGGGTTTTAACATCAAAGTTGAGCTGTTCCTGTTCGTATACAGAGATAAACATCGTATCTATACGGTTTAATCTTTGAAGACTCTCACCAAAAGCGATATCCATGGCGTTTTCATACCCGGTTATTTTCTCCCGTAAATTTTCTACTGTATCTCTCAGTGATTTGACGACCCTATTGATCTCGTGACGGTTTCTCTCTACAAGATCCGCTTCTGTTGAGGGAAGAGCATTCGATTCATTTCTCACATGGGTTATCAGGCCAAAATGCTCATGCAGAAATTCACTCTCTGAAAGCTTGCTCTCTATATTCAAACTATCCATTCCTTCCGGAAAGGGTTTTTTCCTCTTATAGGACACATAGCGTTGCCAATCTCTAATTACGGTGCGATATTTTAGGGCAGCCTCCTCATAACGCTGTTCGGAAAAGAGTTTCTGAGCGGTGTGGAAAAGCTGTTCGATCTCTCCTGTCACAGAATCTCTGTAAGCAGCCCGTGCAGAGAGATGTCTGAAAAGGAAGTACCCGCCAGCTCCAAGCACCGCTACTGCACCGGCTCCAGCAACCCAGGCCGCAGAAGAATTGTCATCTGAAGAGCTGTTGCCGGCAGAAAACACTTCAGCATTGCAGGCCTGAGTGTACACGAGCAGAATCATCAGAGCACAAACTGATAAACGGATTAGTTTTTTCATAATTTCCTGTAATTGATCGGGTTGATAGTAGGCTGTTTATACTCAAAATAACGTATTCAGACGTTTGTTGCACAAATATTTGTTTCAGAAAAGTGTGGGTATTGATTAATGATCCTCCAAAGCACATGCTTCACTCACAGCTGCGATCTCAACCAATTGTTAAATACTTATCCGGCAGCCTATTGCGATACACCTTGAATCGTATCCGTGCCCCAATTGTTCAGTCTTAACTATTGGAAAAGGGTATTTTTGGGTAGATTTCAGGAAAAACTCATCTGTTTGACGGGTGGTGCACTCTGATTGAAGCTGGGTGAATGTGCCTAAAATTAACCCCGCACATTGCTGAAAGATACCCATCTGTTCGAGTTGAGCAAGGGAAGAAGCGATTCTGCTCATTCCTCCACTATTGCTCTCCAAAAAGATAAGTTTATTCAATGGTGATGGGAAAAAAGGCGTCCCCGCAAGCTTGAGAAAGCAACGAATGTTTCCTCCAATCACACAGCCCTTCATAGATGTCCCGCGTAAGTATCTGTAATCAAACTGAAACAAGCTGGTTTTACCCTTAAGGAAAGTGTCGATAAACCCTTTTTTCTGATTACCGGATTTGTCCAGAATGAGATGTCGCAACTGATAATGGAAAGTCGTTAATCCCATGCGTGAGTAAAGAGCATTCAGCAACACTGTAAGATCACTGTATCCAAAGAATGGTTTAGGATTGGAGGAAAAAGTATCTGTATCGAGATGATTTAGAATTTGATTTGCAGAATCTCCACCAGAGATGTCAAAAATAGCCTTAACCGAATCGTTTTTGAACATATTGTGTAACTGATTTGCTCTTTCCACCGGTGTGCCGCTAAAGGGGCCCAATCTCCGAAACAGAGTTGAAGCGACTTCTGTTTGCAGACTCATATCACCCAAAACGGTAACTAAATCATCAACTATAGAGCTACCGGAAGGCCCAAGTCCATCCGAGCATGATATGAGACCAACTTTGTCCCCTTTTTTCAGTGCATAATTCAACTTTGAATATCCTCCGTAAATTTACGCATACTGCTGTTTCAGGCTGTTCCAGGATTTTGCACAGTAAATTTCACCTCTAAAAAGGTTATCTGGCGAGATCATATAAGATATTCTATTCTTGCCCCAAAACCCAAGCGAATCAACAGATAAAGCTTCAGAGAGTTAACCAGAAGCTCTAATTACAAAAGAAAGACTCTGATAACCTCTTCGTTTTAACTCCAGGTTTAGAGATACGAAGAACCGTATCTGATCGATCTCTCCTTGTTCAATAAATTCATACTGCCGTTTGTGACAGATTTTTCAGACGCAATTGCAAACCAAGCGAAGCTGCTCTCAAATCCTTCCCCAGTTACCCGCAGGACCAAAACTCTGTTTGGCACCGGTTAGCCTTATTTACATTATCCAAAATCACACAGATCCCCGGATTGGTAGTTCAGCTATCAGATACACACCAAAAGGATTATATTCGGATTTGCAGAAATTAACCGGAATCTTTTTTCAATACATATGGCTGCAAGTCGAAATATGTATAAAAAGGGGCATTGAAAGGGTTCTGCGATCTTTCTTAAAGCGATTAAATTGATGTAGTTTGTACGTGATATATGTTTTTCTGTTTTCAAAGAAGGTTAAAGAGCTATTTAAATTTGCTAATGTATGGTGTATATCATTTATTTTGTTTAAATTATAATAATAGAAACAATTCATTTAAAAAAACAGATTCTATACTCATGAACGATGTGACAAAAGACCTGCTTACACTGTTTGATTATACAACAGATGAAATCGTTAAAATAGTCAAACTTGCTAAAGATCTTAAAGACCGACGTGGTAAGGAGAATGAGCCTACCGTTTTCTCTGGAAAATCAGGTGTACTGATTTTCGAAAAGCCATCCCTGCGTACAAGAATAACTTTCGAAACAGCCATCAATGAACTTGGGGGCCACTCAGTCAATCTGGCCAGTGAGATGGTCGGTATGGGCAAAAGGGAGAGCGTTGAAGATGTTGCAAGAAATCTCGATCGGATAGTTCATCTTATAATAGCAAGAACTTTTAAGCATGAAACCATCGAGCAGCTTGCAAAATACAGCTCGATTCCTGTTATCAATGCGCTGAGTGACCTTTACCACCCCTGTCAGGCACTTGCGTTTGCACTGAGTGTATATGAACGCCTCTCATTTGATGAAAAACTGAATGTAGTTTTTGTAGGTGACGGCAACAATGTGTGTAATTCTCTCATGGCAGTGAGCTCAAAGCTTGGTTACAATTTTACCATTGCGTGCCCCAGAGGATATGAACCCGATAATTCTGTGCAGAAAAGGGCTCAGGAAGTTGCCCGCCAGACGGGTGGTTCAGTTACAATCACCAATGATCTTTTCCCTGCAGTTAGCCGCGCGGATGTAATCTACACAGATGTATGGACAAGCATGGGCCAGGAAGCAGAATCAGAAAAACGCAGGTCAGATTTCAAGGATTATCAGATAAATATGGATATTATATCCAAAGCGCCAGGGGATGTGCTTGTAACCCACTGTCTCCCAGCACACAGAGGTGAGGAGATTACCAGCGAAGTGTTGGATTCAGGGCATAGCATGGCCTTTGACGAAGCGGAAAACCGGCTTCACGCGCAAAAAGCAGTTATAGTTCATCTATTTTCAAAAGAGAATCAGCATGAGTGACACAAGAGTTTCATTTGGTATCAAGTCTTTAGACGGCATGATCCGCGGCGGACTTCTTGAAGGCTCAGCCAACCTTCTTGAGGGTGCTCCCGGCACAGGAAAAACAACCATGGCTATGCAGTATATCTATAACGGCATAACCATGTTTGATGAGCCTGGTCTAATTATCACCTTTGAGGAGTTTCCCCAGCAGTATTATCACGATGCGCTTCAGTTTGGGTGGGATTTTAAAAAGTTGGAAAAAGAGGGCAAACTTAAATTGGTTTTCTCAAACCCGCAGACCACCCTTGAAGAGTTTGAGATGATAGATGGGGAATTTGTAAAAATCATTGAAGAGATGGGGATAAAGCGGGTGGTTATCGACAGCATGACCCATTTTGAAACCCTCACCAAAGATGAACATGAGCAGCGCGAAATTGAGCGAAGGTTTATCAATGCGCTGAAACGGGAAGGGGTTACAAGTATTCTGTTAAGAGAAAACAACAACCTTCTCGGTCAGGTATCACACGTTACAAGTAAAATCCCCTTTATAGTGGACACTTATGTAGTTTTAAGGTATGTGGAGATAGACAGTGCAATCGAAAAAGCACTCTGTTTTCTGAAGATGAGAGGGAGCGATCACCATAAGGATATCCGCTGTTTTCGTATCACTTCCAAAGGGATCGAGGTGGAGAGCAAATTCAGCGGCAGAGAAGGTATACTGAGCGGATTTACCCACTCTACCCCTCAGGAAGCTTTTGTCAATGTGTTCGGGAAGAAATAATGTATCATTTCACGCTATCAGCAGCAGAAAAGATTCTGCTCTCAGGCTATGTTTTTTTCTTTATGGGATTAAACGGGACCGCCTTTTTGATTTCATCTTTTTACAGACGCAAATTCGATCAATCCTCCCCCAGCATAAGCTTCCTGCTTTCGCTTGCACTCTCAGCGCTTTTTCTTATTTCCATCGTAAGCGGGCTGTTAACAGATCCGCTCTGGCGGATTGTTTCCATCCTATCCCTGCTTGGCAGCGCAATATCTTCGGCTATAAGCATGATAGGCCTCTATTTTATCATGAGAAGCATACGGAAGTGAGAGAAAATGGTACAAACTCTTATACTCTTTGATATCAGCGCAATTATCGTAATGCTGGTGCTTGCGTATCTGAGCAGAAGACTGGGTGAGGCTCTGAAAATAAAACCATACTATAAATTTTTGAACATAACAGCTCTGAGTCTGGCTGTGACAGCGACACTCGACATTATCACCACTACCAATGACATGACAATATTCTCTTTTCCTTTTTCGATGCTGCTTAGGTGTAGTGCAGCATTTGTGGCATTAATTGTGGTAACAAAATACTGGAAATGGCTTTTTGCAGAATTTTTCAAAAAATAAGGTATAGAGGTATTCTGAAAAATGAGACACAGGGTATTAGTAATTGAAGATGATAAGGATATTGCCGACCTTATTACTCTTGTTCTTGAAAGCGCTGAATTTGAGGTGAAAGCAGTGCTCGATCCGGAAAGAGCGTATGATACAGCAAAGGAATACAAACCGGATGTAATTTTTCTTGATCTTCTGATGCCTAAAATGGATGGTTGGACCGTATTCAAAATTATACGCAGGGATGTGATGTTCTCTGAGGTGCCTATTGCTATTCTAACGGCCAAATCTCAGCAGTTTGATGAAATGATCGGACTTCACATCATGAACGCAGATGCATACATTACAAAACCATTCGGGAAACAGGAACTTATTGATAAAACTTATGAGCTCATTAAAGAAAAAAAATAAGCGTATACTGATAGTCGATGATGAGGCTGATGTTCTCGATTTTCTCAAACTTTACCTGGAATCTCTGGGTTGGGAGATAATTACAGTAACCAGCACTGAGAAAGCTTTCGAAGAGCTTGAAAAACAGCCTTTTTTCCTCATACTAACCGATATTGCCATGCCTGAGATGGATGGGTATGAATTTATCAGCAAGATAAAGGAAAAGCAGATCCCATCTCAAATGGCACTGATGACAGGGTTTGGTTACAATCCCAAGCACACACTTGTGAAAATTTATAAAACCATTCGCTATCCCTGTCTGTTCAAACCATTCAACAGGGCAAAAGTTGCTGAAACGGTACAGAATGCATGGGATACCTATCACCAGGATATCTTACAATCGGAATCACAAAATTAAGATCATATCCAAAAACGTATGCGCAATATCGAAATCAAAGGTGCGCGGGTCCATAACTTAAAAAATCTCGATGTTATCATCCCGCGCAACAGCTTCACCGTTATTACAGGACTTTCCGGTTCAGGCAAATCTTCACTGGCCTTTGATACTCTTTATTCAGAAAGCCAGCGCAGATATGTAGAATCCCTCTCCTCCTACGCCCGGCAGTTCCTTGGGTTGATGGAAAAACCTGATGTTGACAGCATAGACGGTCTCTCACCCGCTATCGCAATTGAGCAGAAAACCTCAAGCCACAACCCCCGTTCAACGGTTGGAACCAATACCGAGATTCATGATTACCTGAGAGTTCTTTTTGCACGTCTTGGTACCCCTACCTGCTATAAATGCGGCAAAATAATTGAAAGCCAGACTGTTCAGGAAATCACCGACAAGGTAGAGCTGATTGAGCAGGGTACGCGGTTTCAGATACTTTCCCCAGCTGTAAAGGAGCGAAAAGGCTCTCACAGGGACCTCTTTGATCAGCTCCAGAAAGAGGGATACGTAAGAGTACGGGTGGATGGAGAGGTTTTTTCACTTGATGAGGAGTTTGAAATTGATCAAAGCCGCAAACACTCCGTAGAAGTAGTTGTGGACCGGCTCATTGCATCGGGGGAAAAAAGCGACAGATTAACAGAGTCGATCGAAACCGCCCTTAAAATAAGCGTTGATGGCACCATTATAATCGATATTATCGGTGGGGAGCCTATACTCTTCTCAGAACGCATGGCTTGTCCTGTATGTGGAATTAACTATGATGAAATCACCCCCCGTATGTTCTCTTTCAACAGCCCTTTTGGTGCGTGTGATGAGTGTCACGGGCTTGGGTTTATCATGGAAATCGATCCCGAACTTGTTGTCCCGGATCAATCAAAATCACTTTCTCAGGGAGCCATAATCCCCTGGAATGGGGCAAATACCGAGGGAAGCTGGAATAATCAGATATTCCTATCGGTATGTAAACATTTTAAAATCCCAATGGATAAGCCATTCAAATCTCTGTCAAAGAAACATAAAGAGATACTTCTCAAAGGTGCGGGAGATGAAAGAATCCCGATTCAGTACAAGGCCAAAGACGGGGAGAGCCAGGCTAAACTGAAAAAAAAATTCGAGGGTGTTATTCCTAATCTTCTGCGCAGATATAGGGAAACTTCATCTATCGATATCCGACGCTGGATCGAGCAGTATATGAGCCGAAAAAAATGTCCGGAATGCATAGGTACCCGATTCAAAAAACAAACACTCTCCATACTTATCGATAACAAAAGCATTGCGGACCTGTCTGCGATGTCAATCGAAAATCTAAGTCTGTTTTTCAAAAATTATACCTCATCAGTTCATAATGAGAAGATTTCCGGACCGATTCTGAGGGAAATAAATCAGAGGCTGAGATTCCTTCTTGATGTGGGGCTTGGATACCTGAGCCTCGACCGAACAGCCTCAACTCTTTCAGGCGGAGAATCACAGCGAATTCGTCTGGCCACACAGATAGGTTCAGGATTAACCGGTGTTCTTTACATATTAGATGAGCCGAGCATTGGTCTGCACCCAAGGGACAATGACAGACTTCTCTCCACCCTCACTTCTCTTCGGGATCTGGAAAACACAGTTGTGGTCATAGAGCATGACCTGGAAACTATCCGCAAAGCAGACTACCTTATTGACATAGGACCCGGTGCAGGAGTTCACGGTGGCAGTGTTGTAGCCTGTGGGACTCCAGCAGAAGTAGCAGATAACAAATCTTCCCCAACGGGATTATACCTCTCTGAGAGTAAAAGTATCCCCATGCCTGCCAACAGACGTAAAGGAAGCAACAAACATATCGAAATTAAGGGAGCAAGCGGGCACAATCTGAAAAGCCTCGATGTACGGTTCCCGCTGGGAATGCTTCTTTGTATCACGGGTGTTTCGGGATCGGGCAAAAGCTCACTTGTAAATCAGACGCTTTACCCTGCACTGGCGAAGAAGATATACAGGTCAAAAACTGCACCGCTGCCTCATAAATCAATAAGGGGGCTTGAACATATTGACAAGGTTATCGATATTGACCAATCCCCTATTGGGAAAACTCCCCGGTCTAACCCTGCAACATACACCAAAATTTTTGACCCAATCAGAAATCTCTACGCAATGCTTCCTGAGAGCAAAGTCAGAGGTTACACTCCGGGACGTTTCAGCTTTAATCTTAAGGGCGGCAGATGCGAAAACTGTGAAGGGGACGGTGAGCTTAAAATCGAGATGCATTTTCTCCCTGATGTCTATGTGCAATGTGAAATTTGTAAGGGAAAGCGTTACAATCGGGAAACTCTTGAAGTAAAATACAAAGGTAAATCGATCTCTGATGTACTGGAGATGACAGTTGATGAAGCGCTGCATTTTTTCAATAAACACCCCGCAATAAAACACAGGCTTATGGTGCTGTCTCAGGTCGGCCTTGGATACATTCGTCTTGGACAACCTGCAAACACCCTCTCCGGCGGAGAAGCTCAGAGAATAAAGCTTGCAAGCGAGCTGGCGAAAAAAGGTACCGGCAATACTGTTTATATACTCGATGAACCGACCACCGGACTTCATTTCGATGACATTCTTATGTTGATGAGTGTCGTTCTGGATTTGGTAGAAAAGGGTAACTCGGTTATTGTAATCGAACACAATCTCGATGTGATCAAGTGTGCAGATTTCATAATTGATCTTGGCCCGGATGGTGGAGAACGGGGTGGAAAAATAGTTGCCCAGGGCACACCGGAAGAACTTGCCACAAACAGTGATTCGGCTACCGGAGCCTACCTCAAATCATATCTTCACTGATTTATCTGCAGTAAAACCCAAGCTTAACTTCTTTTGCAGAGAGGGGGGCAATTAATTCCCCCTTTAGGCATTCAAAACTACTATTTTAAAAGATTAACCAGGCGGTTTTTATCCGTAAATGTTAATGGGTAAGTTCAAATGGAGTTAATTTCACTTATAATAAGGAGGCTTTGATGTCAGGAAAAAACGTTATTCTCTTCGGCCCTCCGGGTGCAGGAAAAGGCACTCAGGCAGTACGTCTTCGGGATCTTCTCAATGTTCCACACATCTCTACCGGTGATATGTTCCGGTATCACATCAAAAATGATACTGAACTGGGCCGCACTGCCAAAGAATATTCAAACAGTGGCCGGCTCGTTCCCGATGAAGTTACAATCGCTATGGTCAAAGAACGTCTCAGTCAGCAGGATGTCAAGGAAGGATTTCTTCTCGATGGTTTTCCAAGAAGTGTTCCCCAGGCAGAAGCACTGGATACTATCATTCAGGAGCTTGGTTTGAAACTTGACCATGTAATAAACATCAGCGTTGCTGATGAGGAGGTCAAAACCCGCCTGGCCAAACGCGCCGAAATCGAAGGACGTGCAGATGATGCCGATCCTGCTGTTATACAAAACAGAATTGACACATACAAAAACCAAAGCGAGCCATGCCTTACCTATTACGAGCCAAAAGGTATTGTCCGCAATATCGATGGTATCGGTTCTATAGAAGAGATTTTCGAGAGAATAAAGAAGGTATTTGAATAGGGTACGATCCGGGAGAAGCAGTGATCAGCACCAGTACCGATCACTGCTTTTTTTCATTTCACCTTGCGGGAAAATTTCTGGTCTTTCCAGTCGAAACGGCCAAACACCCCTGAGAAAACCGCTGTCAGTACTAACGGAAGTTGTATAAGTGAAGCGGGAAGAATATATCTGCGCAGCTCATCCTTGCGGAATATTCGAATACCTGGAACAAGCAAAATTGCCTCACCCGTTATCTTTAACCCCAGCATACTTAACGCTACTGGAAAATATGCCCTGTCAAAAAGGCTCAGAATCAGTGACATAAATGCAGCACCGTAAAACAAAAATACAGAGGAGAGTAAAATCACCTGAGGCGCACAGTAGTGTACCGTTTTTGAACCCCAGCGTTTTCTCTGCTCGAAGACCTCTTTAAGTGTGGGGGTTGCCTTTGTTTTCACTGCTCCCCTGGGATCTGCCATAAAGGAGACCACCCATTTTCTACTTTTCCATATACGCTGAAGTAACAGATCGTCATCCCCGGAAACCACACCACAGGCTTTATCCCCGTAACCACAGGATAAAAATGCGGTCCTGCGAAAAGCGAAATTATTGGCATTGGAGTTTATGGGAACACCGGCTCCGATAGCTGCAGCTGCCACAACACCGTGAGACAGGAAATCTATAGCCTGCAGTCCGAAGAAAGTTTTGTTCATCAGAGGGTCTGAAGAATAACAGGTAATACCCTGAACTAATCCTGTGTTTTCAGAAAAATACCTGTCAATCGTATCGAGCCAGCCAGAAGGAACCACACAGTCCGCATCGGTGAAAACTATTATTTCCTTATCCGCCACCTCAACCCCCTTTTGCACCGCGTACTTCTTGGGTGAGAGACCCGGGGGTGTTTCTTTGACTTCTACCAATTTTACATTGTGATACATCTGAGTCAGATTTTTTACAATTGCACCAGTGTTATCTGTAGAACGATCATTTACAACAATCACTTCAAAACGGTCAGTATCAACATTCTGGTTCAATACAGATGAGAGACACCGGGCAATGTTTTTCTCCTCATTTCTGGCAGCGATAACTACAGAAAAGTTATGCCCCCCTTTTTCCCCAGGTGTTTTGAGCTTCATCAACCCATTCTTTAGAAACAGTATGACTGCCGAGTAGAGAAGAGCGGGGAGGAAAATCAACCACACCATTATCATTGTATCACCCGCATAGAATCGGTGGAACAGAATGTATACACAGCTGAAGAAAATTTGTCCATACTCAGATCACCATTCATATCTTGCAGCAACTGGAAATCTTCTGCCGGAACCAAATGCCTTTGGTGTGATTTTCAAGCCCGGAGCAGCCTGTCTGCGTTTATACTCGTTATTTGAAATCGCTTTTGATACCCATGAAACAGTTGAGGAATCGAACCCCAATTCCGTCACATTCTTCACCGATTTATCCTCCTGGATTAAAAGAGATATGATTGTATCGAGAGTGTCATAAGGGGGCAGCGAATCTTCATCCTTCTGATCCGGACGCAGCTCTGCGGATGGAGGCTTTGTTAGGGTTGAAACAGGTATAATCTCTTCATCCCTGTTGATATATTTCGCCAGCTCATAGACCAGGTGTTTCGGTAAATCAGAAATGACACTTAGTCCCCCGTTCATATCTCCATAAAGAGTACTGTATCCTACCGCGGCTTCACTTTTATTACTGGTGGCCATGAGCATATGTCCGAATTTGTTTGAAAGTGCCATCAATAGAGTACCCCTGATTCTCGCCTGCAAATTCTCTTCCGCTAACCCGAAAGCTGTTTCTTTAAATGCAGGTTCAAGCGTCTCAAGAAAAGAATTGTAAATCTTCTCTATTGAGAATAATGAAAATTTGATATCAAGTTTTTGTGCCAGCCCTTTTGCATCATCTATACTCCCCTGTGAAGAGTATGGGGAGGGCAATGCAACACCCCAGACATTTTCCTTCCCAAGTGCCCCGACACAGATAGCACAGACAACTGCAGAATCAATTCCACCCGAAAGCCCGAGAAGGACTTTTTTGAAACCGCATTTTCTAACATAATCCCCTACTCCAAGCACAAGGGCATCGTGCACGGAAGCGATTGTGTCAAGGTCCGGTATATGTGTATCTGAAGCCTTAGTTTCGGTATCTATAATCTGAACATCTTCTTTAAAGGATGACAACCGTGCACACAGCTCGCCCTTGTTATCAAAGCAGAAACTGTTTCCATCAAATATCAGTTCATCATTCCCGCCGATTTGATTGAGATAAATGTAAAAGCAGTTATGTTTCACTGCATGATTTCTCATAACCGAGGTGCGCAGATTCTCTTTTCCTATACAGAACGGTGAAGCGGAAATATTGATCAAAACTGATGCACCTTTCGAAGCCAACTCATTGACAGGGTTTCGGCTGTAAATCTTTGACTGAAAAAGGTCCGGATCATTCCATGCATCCTCACATATACATATCCCCAGCTTCTCTCCCCTGAACTCAACGATATCGACTTTTTCAGCGGGATCGAAATAGCGGCTCTCATCGAAAACATCATAGGTGGGAAGCAGGGATTTTGATTGCGAGAAAACGATTCTTCCGTTACTGATTAAAAGCGCACAATTGGAAAGCCCCTTTCCCTGTTTTGTCTGATTTTCCATTGCAGTCCCCAGAACTATGCCACAATCGGGGTAAGAGGCAGAGTGCTGCACAATCGTTTCCACAGCGTTTATACTGTTGCGAATGAACCATCTCTTTTCAAGCAGATCCCTTGGGGGATAACCCTGAATAAACAGTTCGGGAAAAACAAGCAGGTCAGGGTGCTCTGAGGCTGTATCCTCAAGCACCCTCTGGACCATTGAAGCATTTCCGTTCACATCACCAACAACAGCATTCAACTGGCAAAGAACAATTTTCATGCGATTCCTATTTTTTTATTAATGAAATACCTGTCATCTCTGCGGGTTTTTCCACACCCAGAAGATCGAGCATGGTAGGTGCGATATCGGCAAGTGTGCCATTTTCCTTCAATTCGCAGCCCTTTACCCCAACCAGAGTGAGAGGGACAGGATTAACAGTATGAGCAGTCATGGTGGATCCATCGGCAAGTTTGGTCTGTTCAGCATTACCGTGATCAGCGGTGAGTATAGCTGCACCTCCAGCTTCAAGCACAGCCTCAACCACATCGTGAACACATGTGTCAACCGTTTCCACAGCCTTCACAATGGCATCGTAAACACCGGTATGTCCTACCATGTCACAGTTTGCAAAATTGCAGATAACCACATCATATTTATTGCTCTTGATTCCCTCGACCAGTTTGTCCCTTACTTCCAAGGCACTCATCTCTGGTTTGAGATCATATGTTGCCACTTTAGGGCTGTTGACCAGTATTCTGTCTTCATCAGGAAATGGATCGTTTTTCTGACCGTTAAAGAAGAATGTAACGTGAGCATATTTCTCGGTTTCAGCACATCTAAGTTGTTTTAAACCGTTATTTGCCAGCACTTCTCCAAGGAGATTTTTATTTTCCATCTCAGGATATGCTTCTATGAAATTACCATTGTCATAATAGTGCGTCATAGCCACAAACATTTGGGCCAGTTTATCTCTTGAGAACTCACTGAAATCGGGCTCAACCATAGCTTTGGTCAACTGACGGGTGCGATCGAAGCGGAAATTGAAAAATATCACAGAATCATTCTCGCCCAGGCCTTTGTAATCGATTATTCTGGGCTTCACGAACTCATCAGTTTCACCCTTGGAATAAGCCTGCTCGATTGCATCTTTCCAGTTTTCCGCGTTTGCCCCCACTCCTTCCATTATGGCCCTGTATGCAAGCTCTGTTCTGTCCCATCTTGTGTCCCTATCCATTGCATAATAGCGTCCAATTACAGTAGCTACCCGTCCTACACCGGTTTTTTTGATCCCCTCCTGCAGCACATTCATGTGTTCCATGGCTGATTTGGGTGGTGTATCGCGACCGTCTGTTATGGCATGAATCACTACCTTATCCATCCCTTTGTTTTTACAAAGCTCAAGCAGCGATACGCAGTGCCTTGTTACAGCATGCACTCCCTCTTCCTGTATCAATCCGATGAGATGAAGTGTACCGCCTTTTTCTTTTGCGAAATCGATAGCTTTGTTGAATGCTTTATTGGCAGAAAAATCACCATCTTCCACAGATTTGTCGATTTTTGTGAGACTTTGATATATGGTGCGGCCTGCTCCAATGTTTAGATGTCCCACTTCACTGTTACCCTGATATCCTTCGGGAAGACCTGCGCTAAGACCTGAAGTTTCAATATAGGTTGTACAATACTCCTTTTCGTATGCATCGGTGTAGGGAGTGTTTGCCCTTAAAATTGCATTCGAGTCATCGTCTTTTCCTTTTCCCCATCCATCGCGGAGAATAAGACAAACTGGTGTCTTTTTCATAGCTGCTCCTCTGACATATTGCTCTGATTTTAAATTTCCAAAGACATGTAATATAGCTTAATTCAACATTGATAAACCAGTAAGATATAATTGTATAACGGATTTATACTCAGAAATACAGGTTCAGCAGGCCATATTCAGCGTGTGAAGAAAAACATCGGCAACCTTTTCTTAAGGCTTATTTCAATCGGGTGTCTTGATTTTCTGAAGCAGATTCCGGGCATCTTTGGCAGGTATTGACTCCGGAGCGTTTTCTATTATCCACAGAAGGTCTTCTACTGTTTTTTCCATACCTTTCTTTAAATTGTAACGTATGACAGCAGCTAAATACCTTGAATTTGTTTTCACATGAAGGGAAGATTCTGCCTGCACTGCGATTTCATAACATATCAAAGCAGCTGCAGACAGCTCCCTTTCCTGAAGCTTTTTCCCCCATTGATAGGCCTGTGCCCCGTTAATACCCAACTGTTTCCAGTTTCCAGACAGCTTCTCCATTGTTTCACACAACTCAGTGCGGCTTTGCGTAAGGTCGTGAAAAAACAGCGTTTCGATGTGGCGGGTAATCGCCTCAGAAGCCTCTTTTGTCTGCCCCTGAGCAAATGCCATCCAACCATCCGTTAACAGAGATCCTTTATTTTCATTATAGACGGTTGGTTCGGTTTGAGGTAATAAAGGTTCATAACCAGACATTGCTAAAAAAGAATCTGTTTTGGTATTCTCTGATGTTTTGTTTCCAAATTTAACTTCATCACCCTTGAGAAACAACCCAAACAGTATTCCGGTAGCGAACCCGCCGATGTGAGCAGAAAACGCAACCCCAGATGACATTGAAGAGTCTAAAATAGTTTTCAATATCTGCAATGATATCCAGATTCCAAGATAGAATTTGGTTCTTAATTTAAAGGTTCCATTAAACAGGAAGTGTATCCAGTAAAAAATTTTGATTCTTGTATTTGGATGGACAGCCAACATTGCCCCCATAGTTCCTGCAATGGCTCCTGAGGCGCCCAGAAGAAATCTGGAATCCCAGTTTGATCCGGACGAAAACAGAACGCCCTGCAGCAAATGGGCCATTACTGCGCCAATTCCACACGCAAGGTAAACGAATAAAAATCGAATATGCCCCCAGTGTTTTTCCATCACCACACCACAGACATAAAAGAAAAGTATGTTCGACAACAGATGAATCCAACCTGCATGGGCGAACATTGAGGTAAACATTTTGATTATACTTTTCTCCTGAGGTATAAAGGCTAATCTGTAAGCTAAAATTGTTTTATATACATTGATCAGATCAGAACGAAGCGAGTCAACAGTTTGCAAGTGACCGGTGGAAAATTCATCTTGTTGTTGGTGGTCAGTATGATGGGAGAGTTGCTCCCGAAAAGTATAAGAGTTGCGCTGATTGATAATTTCTCTTTCCAAACCAGATATTTCGGTTCTCACATCCCTGTAATTGAAATGACTAATCGCCTGAATAATCAAGCAGATTATAACGATAGAGACTGAGACTATTCCGACCTTCCCATCATGTTCATCGGTCGAATATGGAAGGAACATAGTTTTTCTCCTGTTTTGGGATATTTCATAGTTGAATTACTAAACTAATTAATGGAAACAGTAAACATTCAATTGTAATCGCGCCCACTTAAACAACGCTTTTTACGGGCTATATTGTAAAGTTGAATTTTTAGTCTTTACAAAATTTCAGTCATACCGAAAAGGGTGTATTTGGTCGGTCTCATACATAAAAAGTATCTTTTCAGAAAACTGCCAAACAAAGTGAATACCAAGAGTAAAGGAACAGGCATGCGAACAGTTATTCAGCGGGTAAGCAGATCAAAAGTATCGGTAAAAGGAGAAACCAAGGGTTCCATAGAGCGCGGATTATTGATTCTGCTTGGAGTTCATGAGAATGACACAGAGGAAAATGCCCGGTATCTGGCATCAAAGATAGCTTCACTTCGTATATTTCCTGATGAAAAGGGTAAAATGAATTTATCGCTGAAGGATATTGACGGAGAAGCTTTGGTGGTTTCTCAATTCACATTATTGGGAGACTGCAGTAAGGGCCGCCGTCCAAGCTTTACCGAATCTGCCCCACCGCAAAAGGGAGAAAAACTTTACGAGTTTTTTGTGGAGAAGTTAAAGACCCACATTTCCAATGTACAAACAGGAGAGTTTGGGGCTGATATGAAAGTGGAGCTCACCAATGATGGTCCGGTGACTTTTGTCATAGATAAATAAGTTCTGCCCAAATCAGGTTGATAGATTCTTAGAGGTTCTGCAGCAAAAACTGACTCTTCCTCCTTAAAGCCGGTAGTTATATAAGTAGTAATTGTTGGTGTTTAACCCCGGAGCGAAGAAATAAGTGATGTAACTGTAATAGGTTTCTTATCAGCTGATCTTGGGAACTTTATTCAGTGATGATAAGCCAGTGTTATTATTTACAGTACTTCTTTTTAGTGGGGCAAAGAGGTACTCAAGACCATTAACCTTTATTTCATATATTTCTTTAAGCATCTGACCAAGCTCCCCCTTAGGGAATCCCTTCCTGTTAAACCAGACAATGTAAGTTTCCGGTAAATCCACAAGAAGCCTTCCTGCATATTTGCCAAAAGGCATTTTTGCCCGGGCAAGTTTAAGAAAATAGGCTTGATCAAAAGTATTGAGGATACCGTTTTCTCTTTTATCTTTTGATTCCTGTATTTCGTTATTATTCATTGGTTATCCTTTCAAAAACATTAGAAAAGATAATATACTGCATTTAAAATGGATCAATCATAATTATTGATTATGTATTAAAAGGGATTCTTTTCGCTGAATCTGTTAAAGAAAGTCATGCGTCCGGTGGTATCTATGCCAATTATCAAGCTGTTTATCTCCTCCACAAGCCTTCGGTATCTGGTTTCAGAGCGGTACAATTTTCTCAGGGCTGTACGTTGTTCAGTTACATCCTCGATAGCCACAAGTATCAGCGGTTGGGAAGAGTCCTGTGCAAGGTGGAAGCTGCGCGCATTGAGCTGCATAATCCGCTCGCCGAGATGCTCGAAGGTGTGCGTTACCAAAAAGTCATCCACAGTACCTTGCTGTGGAATAACCTGCTCCAGAAGTCGACGAAGCTGTGGAATGTCCCACTGCCCGTTGCCAAGGCTGTAAATAAGGTGCTGTTCGGTTGTTACCCTGAACTGCTGATAAAGCTTCTATTTGCGCAGGCAGCAGGACAACAAGGACAATATTGAGCCGGATTTTCCCATTCAAATTTACTCTTTATAATCCAAGCTTTCCAATTCCTTATATTCACAATACAGAAGTTCTGCCGTTTTTTCTCTTCTTAGATGTAGTCCGCTGCCACGGCAGTATCTCCAGACTTTGCAGTTTTTGCATTTTCCGGTTTTTAACCATTCCCTTTTTCTCATCTCTTTGTAACGGGAATCCCAGACCTGCAAAAAATCATCTTTGTAGATATTTCCCTGAATATAGTCGGCGCGAAGAGACGGGCAGGCACTAATAGATCCATCCGCCAGCACAGAACCTATATTGATACCAGCCCAGCAGTGAAAGGGTTTGGTCCTGGTTTTCATTTCGTAGTTACCAAGGAATCCCTGACAACCATAAGAGGCATCCATTATCCCATCTTCTCTTGTAGCTTTTATAAAATTCATCAGCTGTTTCAATTGTTGGGGACTTAATTTAAGATCGGGAGTTTTGCATGCCCGCCCTTTCGGGAAAATGGATGTTAAACGCCAATTTCTGACGCCTAAACCGATAAGAAGATTTCTTATTTTTTCCAGTTCTCTGACATTTCTTCCATTTACACAAGTAACCACATCAAAGAACAGTTTACTTTCCGGTATATTGGATGCCAACCTGATTGCATCTACAGCCCGTCTGAATGAACCCTTCTTTCCCCTGAACCAATCGTGATTTTCTTCAAGCCCGTCAAGGCTGATTGCAATACTGGACAATCCTGACATAAGCAGTTCAGCAAATATTTTGGGATCCATTTGATATCCGTTGGTAACGATTCCCCATCTGAAACCCCGTTTTCTGATCTGTGCACCGGTGCGTGCCAGATCTTTTCTCATCAGTGGTTCCCCACCGGTTATTGCTACCATGATTTGTGCAGGATCTGCCGAGTGCTTTATTTCATCAAGCACACCCAGGAAATGCTTTGTTGGCATATCCGGTATGGTTTTATCGCTGGTACAATCACTGCCGCAATGGACACACGAGAGATTGCACTTCAGTGTACACTCCCAAAAGAGATACTTAAGCTCGTGGGTCTGTGCTTCCGCTTTTTTCTTTAACGAGTAGAGCTCGAGTGCGACTTTTTTTCTGAGTGGCAGATTTGTAAGTTGTGACATTCAGACTCTGAATAAAGGTGACAGGTAATAAATTAATTAGTAAAAGATCGCGGCTATTTGACCAGCAGCCTCAAATTGATATCATTCACACCATTTCTTAGCCTGACAAAATAGACTCCTCTGGCAACATCCCGGGTATCCCAAAAGACGATGCCTTCTGGGCGAGGCTGCAATGTAGCTACAATTTTTCCTTTAAGATCGATAACTGTTATATCCGATATGCCTCCAGTGTTCAATTCAGAATAATTGATAGATATTTTTCTGCCCTGAGTTATCTGGAGCTGTTTTGAGAGATTTCTTTTTGATTGCTGTTTTACAGATAGATAATGGATGGGCATCAGGTAAAAAGTATATACGGAATCTTCATTGAAGTCTTCATCACAAAAAACAACATCGGCCTCAATGTTTCCAAAAAACATTCTTTCCCCGGATTCATTATTCTTTTGAACCACCACCTGTGCATAACAGTAATGCATCAGATTTGGCTCAAGCTCGAAATACCCGTTCGCATCACTGTGTGTGGTATCAAAAAAGCTTACACCAACACCGTACATTGCACCAATACGAGAAGTCAGCAAGATTTTGACATTGCTGAAAGCTGTTGAGTCGGAAACAGACAGGGCTCTTCCCCTGAAGGTGACCTTTTCTGTGTCGTTGATTGAATTTTTTTGAACCTGAACCTGTCCGCTTGCCACACAGAACAGTGCAAAGACAAAGGTTACTACTTTTGTATAGAGCTGGAGTGCGGTTTTCCATGAGTGGTGTGATGCGTTGATTAATTTTTTCCCCATAAGGATCTCCTGAATCTCAATTGTTTATAGTTTATTAAAGAGAGCTCTGAATGTGGCAAAGATAGCGGGTAAATGGGGATACCAGAGGCTCTTTCTGATAATATAAGAGATACAAAGGAAGATTGTAGACTTTTTGTGAACAAAAAGTGAATTAGATGTAAATATTAATACCGCTACAGCATTAATTTGGTTGAGTTTTTTTCTCGTGGGGTTGCGGGGTAGTCCCAACGTCTGAGGAAACCGTACATTGGAGATCTCGGATACCTTCAGCGACATCATCCCGGAGAAGAATGCTCGCAAGAGAACTGGTTGAGTCAAGTGAGTGGCGAGACAATTGGATTGTTTCTCAATGGGAAAAGCATCTTGAAGATACCCATTTACCTAACGGATTACGTCATTTTCTTCATCCATTTTTAATTTATGGTGATTCACCTCACGAGCTGGTATTAAGATATATAGGGCCAAATAATTTTGATTATTTGGCCCTCTGTAATACTCAGGATAGTCGTGGTTATATAACTCGGCTTTACAATACAATATTAGGTAGACAACCAACTTCTTCAGAGATGAATAGGCATCTAAAATACAATCCTTAGATGAATTCAAAGTTCATCTCTGGAATAAAAAGAATCGGCAGCAGTAATATGCTGCCGATTCTTTTGTTTTGAATCCTTTACTTGCTAAGTACAATGCATTCCTGCCTTCACCTCAACCCAAATAAAGAACGCTTGAGTCAACAACCATTTAAGAAACTATTTCTTTAATATCTTTGCCAGGTTTTCCTCCACCAAATATATCAAGTTTTCCTGCTCTTTTGTAACTCTCTTCCCAAAATGATGTTGTCATTTCCAAGCCCCCAAACCCTCAAAACCCTTTAAAATCAAGGGTTCAGCGCCTACCCCGGTGGCTGTTAACCACTGGGTCGGGGGTTCAAGTCCCTCCTGACCAGCCATCTTTAAAGAGGTCTTCAAGAAATTGGGCCCCCTTTTTTTTTGCCTAAAAAGGCGCTTAAAGGCCAAAATTGGCACTTTTTACCCATCACTGCGGTTGTCCTTATTCTCATGTCTATAGAGAAAGGTTCCGTCCATTAAGGTTCATATCTCCTAAGAATATACCCCACTGTGATACAGAAATCTCTGTGGTGAAAAATCAGCCCCTTACTCTTTCACAACAATGCCTATTAAAAAGAAATTTGCAAAATAAATTTACTTGAGTTAATTTATTTTGGAATTACTTTATTTTGTTGTTTCCTATAATAAGCTATAAACAAAACAGCCTTTTCCCCTTTTTTATCTTAAAGAGTTAACTATGAAAAATAACCTGGGAACGATGAAACCAGCACTTGCCTATTTTGCCGCAGGAATTTTTCTGTGGCTGTTAAGAATCAAAGGTTTGGCCCAAAGCGGATTATATGACCATGATTCGGTAAGGAATTACCAGGTAGCGACCGATCTGGCAAACGGGATTTACGATTATTTGTTTAACCATACAGCTCCACTATTCAATATATACCTGGCCGCTTTGGTAAAAGTTTTTCAGGATTACCACATTCCTGTAATTATAAATGCATCTCTTATAGTAATAGCATTAATAATTTTTACTGAATTTCTGAGAAAACAGCTCAGGTGGGATCTTTTGACCAGTATAACATTTCTGCTTTTTGCCGGGACATCAATAGCCCTTGTTAATTTTTCAAGGTATTTTGCCATAGAAGCTTCCAGTTTTTTGATGTTTATCATCCTTTTGACAATCTATTATAAGAGTATAAAACAGGGAAGAGCAAAGGACCTGTACTGGTCATCATTTTTAACCGCAGCACTTATCAGCATAAATTACAAAGCTATACTGATTATTCCTGTCTTTATTCTGGTCGAACTGCTGCAAAAAAACAGAAAACACTCTTTAAGAGAATATGTCAAAGCGGGAGTTTTTTTCAGCATTCCTTTTGTGTTTTTTATCTTTGTGGCTGCTGCAGCAGGCCTTCATCCCTTATCCCAGATTGGCAGATTGTATCTGGAACTGCTCGGTCGCACATCTACACACAATAACCCCACCTTCATTGACACAGATTTTCTATTCTATTTCAAACTGTTCTTCAATTTCGAAAACCCATTCATAATCATTGCCATTTTGCTGTTTCCCCTTATGTTGCTGAAAAAAAAGTGGCTTGACAGGAAAAACATCAGCCTTCACTTTTATTTGTTTGTGATTGCATACTCACTTTTTATTGGTATGAGTCTAATCCCCAAAGCTCCAAGAGGAATTTTATTTACCTATCCTATTTTTTATCTTTTCCTGTTTTTAATTATTTCAGAGAATATCAGCTGCTACAAAATCAGAAACAGCCTGGTAATATGCCTTACCCTGTTTAACATTTGGGGAATAAACAGACACATCTATTCCTATACGGAAAACAATTACAGGGAAATAGCCCAAATTATAAACTCCACAGGGTATAGTGATGTGGCAACTATTGTAACCCTGAATGTACATCCGTATTTGAGAGAAGGAATCGAAGCCAGAGTATTATTTGACAATTCATCCTTAAAGGATAAGCTTAACAAAGGCAGCAGCTTTATTCTTGTAGAAGATAAGTATAGCAGGATAGCAGGTCTACCATTTGATACGGTTGAAGGAAATGAGATTTTCAGAACAAAACACAAAACATTACTCTCTCCCTATCTTATACTGGAACATTGTGAGTTTTCAGGAAAAACATTCAATGAGGCATTGGATCTTATTGAAGATTTAAGTAAGGCAGAGTACCATACGCGAGTAATAGAAGTGAAGGGTATGAGACAGTAAAAACAGAAAACGATATCTCTGTAACAGGCAGATGGGCTTGTCTGCGACCGAAGATTATTATGAGGTAATCCATATTGATTATCTGCCGGTAACTCTTCCCATCATCATTTAGGTTAGGGTAAGATGTTTCCCGAACAGGGAAGCCATATCCGAATGCAAATCCATAAGATATGGGGTTGAAGTGTGATTCCCTGACCTGTGGTTTCATTGTCGATGCAACTGATACCACATCAAACAAGCTTATGATTAACGATGCCTGTGTTTTACACCACCTCCCCTACAAATCCGCCTGCCTTCGATGCGCATTTCCATCCCTTGACTGCCCCAACCTGCTCACAGGCAGGCATTTTTGGAGCAGTTGCAGGCATCAGAAGCACCATTCAGGCACTTGAGGCTATAAAACTTTTGGGTGATTTTGGAAAATGCCTGACAAATACGGTTCAATTTTTCGAGGCAGATAATATGAGATTCCATAAAGTAGCGATTCACAAACGCTCAGACTGCCCTGTTTGCAGCCCTGACCCAACTTAAAAAAGCTCCTTGGCCACGGTGTCAGACGGGATGAAAGCTTACTTATTCAACCTAAATCCAGCAGTCAAACCCCGTTCTAATAACGTAAACCATTATAATTTAACGATTTAAAAACACTCAAAGAGTGAAGATCCCAAACTACATTTCGAGACAGAATCTGGCTCCTATGAAACAGTGCGTAGCGGTAGTAATATAACCCCACGTGGCGGTTTAATTGCCGATGGTTTCATATCAGGATTAGCAATGACCACTTAGAACAGAAATCGATCCCGATTCCGACCCCGCGGCCGGGTAAGAGTGAAGTAAGATTCATTCCCTTCCTCATCGGCAACGCCGTTGGAAGATAGTAGTTCTCATAACAGACTAATCACCCTGCTGAAAGAGTGTTTGTAATTGGCAACTTTAATTACATATACTCCCCTTGGAAGTGTAGCTGTTTCTTCTCTCCTAAGGCTTGTATTTGCATTACTATGTGAGATTTCTGAAGAATGGGAAACCGGAAAAGCATATGTCAAATTGTAAATAATATGGAAACTACTGTATCTCGAATTTACAGAAAATTTTTTGCTTTATCAACGCTTCAAATGCATTAATACCGGAAGGACAGTATCCGTTCACCCTCTCTTTTCTCAATTCCGCAAGCGCTATGCTCTTCGGTTTTACCTCCTTGCTGCAGGACTGCTTTCAGAACAGACCGAAAGCATACGTTCAACATCCCAAAAACTTAACACCAGCCGTTCAAATGTAAGCCAGTGGAGACGGAGGCTTTTCCGAAACAATGAATCCGCCAAATGGGCCTGTTTCTACCACGCTGGTCTTCCTCACCCGATAACCCTTAAGCAGTTACTCTTTTCGGTATTTAACCGCAGTTTAGAAGTTTAGAAAAAGCTGCCGAGGGCATGGCACACCTCAAAGAGATGTTTTTATGTGACCTTTACTGAAAAAGCTGAAGCTGACGGGAGAAAAAGACATTTCTGCAGACATCTGCGAATACATTTTTGCAGCTTTGCCCCGGGGAAATCACCCGTAAACATTTTCATGCTGCTTCCACCCACACAAAATGCACATCACCCACCCCTGCGGGAAAGCTTTAGTTTTCTCTCTGTTTACTTTTACTCCCTAACTTTCAACAAAAAAGGAGGACTCGTCCATGGATGAGAACAGAAGAGAACAGGTGGCCCTGTTCCGTTTCTCTGTAATCGGTTCGCTTATCTCTGGTGAACTATGTCACGGAGAGCTCAAAAAACGTATCCGTGAGCTGTCGGACAGGCGCTATATTATTCCCCACAGCCATAAAACCCGCATCGCCCCGGGTACCATTGAAGACTGGCTCTATGCCTACAGGCAAAAAGGTCTTGAGGGGCTAAAACCAAAACACAGAAGTGACAGCGGTGGAGACAAAATGATAAAAGCAGCCTTCAGCCTTAAAGACCTTCCCTTTACCAAAGAAATCAGCACAGCCGACCTGTTCATGCATTCTCAGTTTAAGGAATTCACCTCCAGACTATCTCTTCTGTGTGAAAACATGGAAATCGGGATGTTTACCGGTGATTTTTATATGCATAATCCGTATAAATTTTCAATACAGGCAATCGATAAACAAATATATTCCTACAGATAGCTTCGTACACAAATACAATTATTCACTTTACAGACTTTTTCTTTACAGTTTTCTTTACAGTTTTCTTTACAGTTTTCTTAGCTGATTTTTTCTTAGCTGATTTTTTCTTAGCTGATTTTTTCTTAACTGCAGCTTTCTTAACTGCAGCTTTCTTAACTGCAGCTTTTTTTACTACAGCTTTTTTTGTAGTACTTTTTTTTGCAGTAGCTTTCTTAGTTACTTTTTGAGTTAAACTTTTGGATTCGGCTTTTTTACCAGTTGTTTTAGTTTTTACAGTTTTTGATTTCGGTTTTTTCTTAACACTCTTAACTGATTTTTTTGAAATATCAGTTATTTCTTTAATCTCTTTTTTTTCCTCAATGGCTATTGAGTCATCTATACTAATACCAAACAGATCAGATAAATCCTCATCAGTTGTAGCGATTACCCGGTTTGTTTTCTTTTCTGCTTTTTTGAGAATTTTTTCGCTCTCATCTTTTAATAATTCACCTACGAAGTCATCTATATTAACTCCCCTGAGAGTGAAAAACAACTCCGGTTTTTCATCAAGACGTACAGCTGTGCCATAAAGTGCTGCTGCAACATGTTTACACATTTCTGCCCAATCGGGGCAGGTACAGTTTAAGGATATCTCCTTTGGTGATGGGAAGAGGCCTGTTTCCAGTTTAAAAAATTCATCTTTAAGATTTGTTGGAAATTCCCCTGACAATAAGTCCTGCATAGAATCCAGTGATGCGCGGCTTTTTTCCATCAAGGACTTCATCTTGGCATTATCAAGAGAACCGATTTTTATTTTCACATTATATGGTTTAGAGCGGCTTCCCGATACCAACGCCTCAATTATATTGGGGGTAATCTTAAGATCCAGTACAGCTCCGCTTCTTAAATATGTCCTTCCGCGTGGAATTCTGTTACTGTAGTCTGCATATCTTTCAAGATTATTTGCCCAGGATTTTCCCCACCATGTTTTCGCAATTCCCCGCCTACCTTCTACTATCACAGGTTCGGTTATTTTTCCTTTTTTAGCAAGTGCAGCCTGAGTCTTCTTTGCTTTGTTAATTCTTTGTTCCTTGGATACATAAGATTTAGACTTTCCCCAATAACCCATTGTGGGCTCCTTTTCAGTAGATATCTTTTGAAGAAATTGTCAGTTTAAACATTTCTCCAATCTGTTTATCATCGAGTTCAGTAATCCAATTTTCAGCAGATGATGGAATAATTTCTTCTGCAAGGTTTTTCTTATCTTCTATAAGCGCATCTATCTTTTCTTCAACAGTCCCTTTGCAAATAAACTTATGTACAATAACATTTTTCTTCTGTCCGATTCGGTACGCCCTGTCTGTCGCCTGATTTTCTACAGCCGGATTCCACCAGCGGTCAAAATGAATTACATGGTTAGCTTCTGTAAGATTCAATCCTACTCCACCAGCTTTGAGTGAAAGAATAAAGTAGGGGAAATAATCACGGCTTTGAAACTTCTCCACAGCCTCTTTTCTTTTTTTCATTGAAGTGGATCCGCTTAATGTCAAACCAGGTGCTCCAAATATACTTTCAAGAAAAAAGGAAAGTGGTTCGATAATTTCTGCAAATTGAGTAAAAATAAGAACTTTTTCACGTTTTTCATATATAGTTTCGCACAATTCAGCAAGTCGCCTGAACTTACCACTTTTTTCCCTTCCATACTCTCCACTTCCGGTATAGTGGTCAGGATGATTACAAATTTGCTTACATTTCATAAGACAAGATATCACTAAACCTTTACGTTTTATACCCTCAGCCGTTTTTAGATCATCTTCCATTTTAGATATTAACTGCTCATAAAGAAGTATCTGATGACTTGAAAGGGTACACCAGGTTTTCATTTCAACTTTGTCGGGAAGATCATTTATGATAGACTTATCTTTTTTCGATCGACGAAGAATATATGGGTGTACTACTTGTCGTAACTGTCCAAAAAGCTCAGGCTCTTTATCTACCTTTTTCGAAAACTCTTTAAACTCTTTAAATGACCCAAGTAATCCGGGATTAATAAAATCGAAAATAGACCATAGATCGCTCAGTCTGTTTTCTACCGGTGTTCCGGTAATAACACATCGATTTTTTGATTTCAGTGCTTTTACACTTTTTGTCTGATTTGTACCCGGGTTCTTAATCGCCTGTGCTTCATCACAGATAATATAGAACCAATTATGTTCTTTTAACCAGACACAGCGTGATAGCATGCCATAGGTTGTTATAGCAATATCATATTTTTTTATATCAGAGCAAATCTCATCCATTGATCCATTTTGTTTTTCCTGAGGATGAATTGTTACGACATTTAAATCGGGTGTAAATTTTTCAATCTCTTTACGCCAATTTTCCAACAGAGAAGCCGGAACTATAATAAGACTTGTACGTTCTTTTTGCTTCAACTTTTGAAGGTGCGCAAGTATCTGAATTGTTTTTCCCAAACCCATATCATCGGCAAGGCACTGACCAAAACCAAGCGATTGCATAAAGCTGAGCCAATTGAGACCATGCTGCTGATAATGACGAAGATCCGCCCTGAGGTTTGAGGATGGTTTTGATAGGCGTACCATCTGAGGGTTTTTCATCTTCTCAAACACAGTACTTAACCATTCGCCACATGCTATCTGAGAATCAGATAAAGCACCAACTTTACTTTCCACTTTTGAACCCATTAAAATACGAATAGCATCCGAGAAAGTAAGTGACTCAGTTTTGGATAATTTTTTCGCCTCCCTAAGTACAGCAAGAGTCCTTTCCAATGATTTTGTATCAACTGGCACCCACTTTCCCTTTAGTAAGACTAACCCTTCAGCTGCCTCAATTATTCTTTTAACTTCTGCTTCACTAATTGTTTCGCCATCCAAAATTATCTCCGGCTTAAAATCCAGCATACCATCTATACCGATTTTTGATGGCTTTTTGTTTCCTAACGAAAGTGATACTGAAGCTTTCTTCTTTGCCCCTTTCCACCATTTGGGAATTCGACACAAAATTCCTGCAGATTCAAAATCCACAACACCTTCAAGAAAACCCATAGCCTCTGTTGACGTAAGACCAATGACCTGGAAAATTTCTCCAGAACTAACAATAGATTCAATAAAACTATTTTTTCTTGAAACTTTTTTTACAGTCGATAGTAGTTGGAGAAGTTTGTCGTTGTGACCATGATACTCCTTGAAAGCATGCTTCAATGGTAGGTGAGTAGTACGCCCAGTACTATCAATACGTGTTGAATATGTAGCCATAAACGCAAATGGCTTGTTTGCGTCTTTTACATTTTCCACAAGATGAAAATGTATTCGGTCTATATGCTGTGGGTCCGGATGTATACTTGCAAAATATTCTTCAACAGAACCTTTATAAGATTTTATTCCTTTTGAAAAAGACCTTGTAAGTGAATCCCAAACACTACCAAGAAAATCCAAATCTATCAGATCTATTCCAACCATTGCTGGTATGCGCTTTAAATATCCTGATCCTTCTGATTTATCAAAAACATTTATAACATTTTCCCTTTTATCCTCTATATCTGGTTGGGTTCGTAACTTGTGTATCCAGGTATATGAAAATTCACGCCAAAAAGATAATGATTGTGATAACGGGATATGTTCAGGTGATAATCCAAGTATCAAAAGCCATAATGAAGGGTTTTCCGCTGTTCGCCTTTTAAAAGAACCAACTATCAAATCTTCTATTTTTGACCTTGCTGGGTTATTCTTAAGGACGCTTTCTTCCCACTCTAATGATAATGTGCTGTCAAATAGTACAGAGGTTACAAGATGTTGAGGCATAGGGCTTTATTTATCAAAATTTATAAAATTATTGGTAATTTAGGATAACAGATTGATATGCTGATAACCTAAGTATTTTTTATTGTATCCTGATTAATATAATAAAATCTCGGTAGAGTCTTTTAAGAAGGGAAGGGTAATAGTGAAAATTTTTTTCCACTTAGCAGAACAAAATAAAATGAGTGGACATCTCTGCTCCCTTCGTTTGTATTTAAGCAGGAGAGGATAAAGTTTCAGAAACAGTCACTTTCACAGGTGTAGCATTAAAAATATTATCATTTATCGGACAGCGCTTCTCAATTTCTTCCACCCATTTCTGTAAAGCCTCTGCAGATGCATCTGTTTCGGGAAGAAGCTTAACTGTAATTTCCTTAAACCCGGTTCTATCCTCTGATGGTTTTCCAAACAGTTTGCTTGGATTTAGATTTCCTGATATTTCAATTTTCAACCCTGTAAGATTTATACTATGTTCTTTTGCAACAAGATGGCCCACAACATTGATACAACCAGCCAAAGAAGCCAGAAGATATTCTACCGGATTAGCAGCTTCATTTGTACCACCCAGCTCCTTAGGTTCATCAATTACAATAGAAAACTGACGTGCTTTTATTACTGTTTTTGCAGGACTGGCTGATTGATAGGAATTTTTATACTTACAAGCAAGAATAATATACTGCCATAAGCACTCCGGGAGCAAGCCATTTGAGTGGGTTGTTATGTACCCTGTAGCTCAATGTTGCCTTATATCCGGCAAAGGCCCTCTTTCCACATGATTTTTATCGAATTTGACAATAATTAATGTCCGCACCGGAAAATAATTTCCTAAAATCACCGAAAAAAGATTTCCGATTACAGAAGATAGCCAGTCAGTAAGAGAATGCATGGGAGGATAAACCCCCGGGTCATCCCGGGGTTTATAAAAGCAACTCCCGGCAGATTTTCCCATCACCAGATTTCTGGACTTATTTTGGGTGTAACCAAAACCCTAACCAGGAGTCGCAAATATGAAAGGTATTTCTCTGATGTATCAGGCTCAAATTCTTCTTAGGCAAGGATGTTCACGCCAGTCTGTTGCCGAATTACTTGGTGTGTCTGGCCGCAGTATCTACAATTACGAATACAGCAAAGTATTCTGTAAAGGAAAAAGCCGCGGTCGTCCCAAAGGGAGAAGTAAGCTTGCTCCCTTTTACTCATTGATCGATTCTGCACTTGAGCAGGACTTTCACCATAATGCAGAACTGTTCATGAAAAAGTTGCAGGAGCACGGCTACGAAGGAAAAACAACTATTCTGCGCAGTTATATCAGCAAAAAAAGAAAAGAGCTTCATAACAGTGCTGTGCGCCGGTTTGAGACACTTCCCGGACAGCAGGCACAGGTCGACTGGATGCATGCTGGATATGTTGTTCTCAATGGCCGCAAGGTGAAACGCTATGCCCTTATCATGAAAATGGGTTACTCAAGGCGTAGTTATCTTGAATTCACCACTTCGATGGAGCAGGGAGTTCTTTTTGCCTGTATGATAAACGCCTTCAAACA
>LDWW01000018.1 GCA_001045525.1 Chitinispirillum alkaliphilum
CCTAACTATAGCGGAAAAAATGGTATCAGGATGGAAAAACCGAGGGTAAAATTGAAGCAGCACAAAAAATGATCGAACTTGGAATGAGTGATGAGCAGATTGAGAAAATTACCGCATTGGGGATTGAAAAGATAAGGGAACTGAGAGGGAAAGATAAGAGCTGTTGACTTGTGTGTTGTTTGGAGACATTGGGCCTGAAACTTGTTTATCATTCCCCTGGCCTCAACTCCCGCTTCGGAAGACCTCTCCGGGATTTTCGTCTACCCCTTCAACGCGGCCGGAAATTTATGCTGAGCACCGCCGAACTATCCCGCGGGCACAGTTCGATCCCGATTTTATATCGGGACTCATTGCAGGCATTAAGATAAGCTATCCCGCCGTCGGCGGGATAGCCCTTCAAAGTGAAGGTTCATCTTCATAGCCATGGCTTCACACCTTCCAGGCAATCTGCCGCATTTTATCCAAGTTGTGTTTTCATGCACGAAGGCATGTTTTAATGTTTCTTTTTCCCAGAGCTGTCTCGGATTAATACAAATGCCACTGAGCAAGAGCGCCAGGGCGGACTGGAGGTGGACAATTCCTATTGTCCAGTCCCCTCCAAAAAGCGGAGTCCTCGCAGCGATACTAACGAGGGACCGAGGAAGAATGACGAGCAGTAAGGAGGACCGGTGCCGTCTTCGGCAGGCGCCCAGAATTCAATGTCTTTTATCATTTTACTTAAGCTTGGTACCAGTTACAGTGACTTTCTGCAAACCGAAGGCCTGCCCTGCAATTTGGCTCTGAATAGGCCCTTATAATCAGACACTCGTTGTGTTTCAGGATTTATTTTGAACCTATGGATGCAAAGGATAACCCCCTCAGCACTCCTCACGACACACTTTTCCGGGAAACATTTTCCAGGATCGAAACAGTTCGCTCATTTGTGGCTAATTATGTTCCAAAGAAGATAAGTTCCCAGCTCAACCTCCAAACACTTGCGATTCAAAAAGATTCCTTTATCGATAAGGAACTCAGCGAACACTTTTCAGATATCCTCTATAGTGTCAAATTGCGCGGCAAACCGGCATTTTTATATCTGCTCTTTGAACATAAAAGTTATATTGACCCATGGACCGGTTTTCAGCTTCTCAGAAACATGGTGAAAATCTGGGAGCAGTACAGAAAGCAGCATAAAAGAACCGATACTGATCTACCAGGGAGCACAGCAGTGGAAAGCAGAAACTTCAATCACCCATCTTTTCGAAAATGTCGAAAATACACGGGATTATATCCCCGAATTCAAGACAGAGGTATATGATATTTCACATATCCCCGATGAACAAATCAGGGGTGAGATACTTCTGAGGGTAAATTTTCTCATACAGAAGTACTCCAGAACCCCACAGCTTTGGGATAAACTTCATGAGATACTGCACTTATTGCTTGAATTAAAGGACAAGAAAACCAAATTAGAGTATTTTGAAATATTATACCGGTATCTCAGTAGCGTAACGGATGCAAAGAATGCAGAGCAGTTAAATCAGGAGTTCATAGAAAGTGCACAGACAGGAGGGTTTAAGATGCCTACAATAGCTGAAAAATGGTATCAGGATGGAAAAACCGAGGGAAAAATTGAGGGAAAGGTCGAAGCAGCACAAAAAATGATCGAACTTGGAATGAGTGATGAGCAGATTGAGAAGATTACCGCATTGGGGATGGAAAAGATAAGGGAACTGAGAGGGGAAGATAAGAGCAGGTGACTTGTGTGGTTTTCATTGGGTTGGCAGCTGATTTATATGCAGGAAAGTATTCCCCGAGAAAGCTGAGGCCCAAACGCTCCCTGAGTAAGCTGGTCCTCCAGCCGTACCGAGGGGAAACCGCTGCATGCTTAACCTCTTGTGCTGTGTGCCACTGTTGCCCAAGAGCTTAAGTCATCCCAAAAACCCTTAGAGCCCGATAGAGGGTGCCCAGATCGGCTTCTAAGCCGGTTTTAAAGCGCTTAAAACCCTATAAGTGGTTGAAAATAGGGAGCGGAGCTGGTCCGACCCCAAGTCTACCCCAAGGCATCTATCACATCAGAGATATCCCTTCTGTACAAATCACTCACCTCCTCCCCAGTCTCACTGCAGCCGTAAAACTCATGCCAGTCGTGGTCCAGTGAGGGGTCGGTTTTCTCAAAATAAAGGTCGGGCACCTTGAGCCTCGATGCGACAAAGTTCTGCCTGTCGATCAACCGTGCCTCTATGCGGGCATTTATCTGATCGACAGGCATGTTGCCGCTGTTCGAAAAGATCACCTCGCCCCAGTTTTTGTAGTTTGCGCCATCGCGGTAGAGGTATTCAAATTTGATGTTCATGAGAGACTGCCCCCTGGTTATGACCTCCCCTATTAGGATTACTCCTGGGGGCTACTGAAAAGTTGAAAGAACGATTTAACAGTGCCACCAGTGAGAATGTAATGAAGGACAAGGATGTTTACATGTGGGGAAATCGGGCCTGGTGTCCTCGCTGCGGATGCGGGACATGTTGTAGGAGCGGGTTTGGGGACCGTGAGTGTCGGCCATTGGATATTTACTTACAGGCTTTTTGCTATGCCTGCCTTGAACTATCAGAACTGACAGACCTGATAAATACAGATTCATGGTAAAGATTTTCAGGAGCCATATCAATTTCACCTGGCCAGACAACAGTTCCATTTTCAACTTTTGCGCGTTTGAACTGAGATGTGCCCTTGAGACAGTTATACGGTTTTAATTCAATATACCGGTTCATGTCAAAATTACGCACCTCACCGTTTTCGAATGTAAGCAACAGGTGATAATTGTCAAGAACTTCAACAGAAACAACATCTATCAGCATAGTACTTTCCTTATCTGAGTGGCTCGATTTTAAACGGCTCTTCGCCATTTATTGCAAGTTCCCAGTCAGCCAACAACTCATCCCTATGGATATCGATCCAGACCTGAACCATCCGAAATTGTTTCGGTGGCAGCTCACCATCCAAAAGAGTACCGTCATCAATGGCTATAGAGGCTTTAAAACCCTGATAACGGGCATGTATATGAGCTTTATTGTGCTGCACATTATCCCGGTAAAACAATGATATCAATATACCGTAAAACATCGAAATAGTAGGCATTACGGTTCTCCTAACAGATGGATTTTTTACTAAAATACACTCCATACCATTGGAATGTCCATTACAATCAAAATGCAAGGGTGGAATGGAAGGATAAATGAGTTTACAAGTGGGGAAAGCATTCCCCTACCCTCAACTCCCGCTTCGGAAGACCTCAGCGGGATTTTCGTCTACCCCTTCAATGCAGTCGGGAATTTATGCTGAGCGCCGCCGAAGTACCCCGCAGGCACATTAAGGATGGCGAATATTATAGCCCTTTAGAGTGAAGGTTCATCTTCAAGGCTATGGCTGAATGTGTAGAGTGCCAGTAGGCATAAGTCATCTTATACACCCCACCCTAACTTATACCCTTAGAGCCCGATAAACGGTGACCAGATCGGCTTCTAAGCCAATTTTTAAGCGCTTAGAACCCCGTAACAGGTTGAAAAATAAGGAGCGGGGCTGGTCCGACCCCAAATCTATGTTGTCAAGACCAAAGTGCAAGGAGTTTTTAAGCGGCTGCATATCAGAAGCCAGTTAACGGAGGTCAGAAGGCAGATAACCAAAGGTATTTGCTATTCTGGTCTTTTCACACAGTTTTATAAACTGAGGTACTCTTGTTCCAGAGGAAGTCAGGGTCAAGGTCAACACCACAGGGCCATTCAATTGTCCCGTATGCCACCTTAACCTGATTGAAAGCAGTCTGGTCCTTGAGACTGCTGAAGACACTAAATGAAAGAAATAGTGAAATGTCTATAAACCGATGCTCACCATTGGAGAAGGTTAACTCCAAAACGTAATCTTCTTTTGTTTCTGCTTTTATAACCCTTGGTACCATTTTCCTTATTGCAGAGGTGCTATCCTAAACGGTTCCTCACTATTCATCACCAAATTCCAGTCAGCCATTAGTTCTTCTGTGTGTAATTCAGCCCATGCTTCAACGAGTTTTTTTTTCTGTTTTGAAGGGAGTTCGCCTTCTGTAAAAATCCCCCTCTGGAAATCAAGAACGGCCTCGTATTCCCCATAATATACGTGGAAGTGTGGTGGATTATGCTCACCGGGAGCAAACTACATCCTTATTATTATGCCATAAAACATCCTTATTATTATGCCATAAAACATCGTTATTGTTTGGCATATAACCTTCGGCTAAGATCTGTCCTAAATATAAGAAAAGGAACACTGATACAAAGCCTTTAACCCCAATTCACCCCAAGGCATCAATCACATCAGAGATATCCCTTCTGTACAAATCACTCACCTCCTCCCCAGTCTCACTGCAGCCGTAAAACTCATGCCAGCCGTGGTCCAGTGAGGGGTCGGTTTTCTCGAAATAAAGATCGGGCACCTTGAGCCTTGAAACCAAAAAGTTCTGTCTGTCGATCAACTGTGCCTCTATGCGGGCATTTATCTGATCGACAGGCATGTTGCCGCTGTTCGAAAAGATCACCTCGCCCCAGTTTTTGTAGTTTGCGCCATCGCGGTAGAGGTATTCGAATTTGATGTTCATGAGAGACTGCCCTCTGGAAGATTGTGATGTTAGGATTACTCCTGAGGGGTAGCGAATAGTTTTGAATGTATAAAAAATTGTAGGGTTAATGTAAGTAGGAGTGACACCTACAAGACTTGAAGCCCTACACTCTCCAAATAAGCATAGGTAGGATCATAAAACATCTTAGCCCTTGTCGGGTCCGAATCAACTCCCTCCGGTACGACTATCACCATTCCCTGTCTAGCGCGCGTTAAAAGTACTCGATAAGCATTTTTTAAATAGATTTTTCTTTCTGCTTTCAAAATCCTATTCCAGCGGTCTCCGCGAAAAGAAAAATGGCCCCAACCATCTGGTGTGTACCTAAAGTCAGCATCCCAGGTCACACATGCCCAATCAAGTTCAAGGCCTTGTATCTGAAATTCTGTGGCAACATCCTCAAGGTAATATGAAGACCTGACATCTTCTTTGCCATCAAGGAACCAATTGATGGGATTAACATTTGCCCTAACATCAATAGCATAAGGCTTTAATCTCTGTGCCTGCGATGAAACGATAATTCCATACCTCTCAGTACCACGAGCCTGGGACCTTAACCACTCCTTTGCTTTATCCAAATCTCTTGTTAACACAATAGGGTAGTTCTTCTTTATCTTAAGATAGGTCTCTTTGGCATCTTTAATGTCGAAATCCAGTACTTGTTTAACAAGAGCTGAGACATGCTCGGCTCTAAAAGATCGCATTGAAACTGAAAGGTGAAGGCCATCATTGTAGAAAACATTTGGCCTATCTTTAATAGAAGATAAAATTTTACCTGCGCCATATTCACTATCATGTAAGCGTGAGGATATGTGTATATGCCAATCTGGAAAAATGCGTTTTAAAGATTCAATCCACTCACCAATACCTGCTTCACCAGTGTTAATTTCCTGCCCGCCTCCTACGAGGCAAACAATAACAGCCCAATCAGGATGCCGATCTAAACAAGAGATAAGATATTCTGGCTCAGAAATATTAAAATCTGATATTTTCTTCTTAGTACGCATGAAACTACCTGTTTTCTCTAAATTCCATGCTCTTTGTGCTTCATCAAAGATTGCTACATGTTCTACAGGAGGCTTTGTCGTATCAATGAGACAGTCATCCCGGAAATTGTGTACGTTTTGAATAAACATTTTCACATCACTTAAAGCTTCACTCTTCCGGAATTTATTCCCAAGCTCTTTTTCCCTGGCCACCTTATCTCTTGCCAAAGCTTCTCGGAGGATGGCTACAAGTGGTCCATTGCCCGACAGAAACACACTGTACATATCACTATTTTTGTCTATGTGGTCAGTTGCAATGTTAAGCCCTACAAGTGTTTTACCCGCGCCTGGTACACCCGTAACAAAACAGATTGATTTATAGGATCTCTCTTTAGACAAACGAACAACTTCTGAAATAGAAGCTGTGGTTTTGGATAGATTTACCGCACTTGCATCACTGCGAGTAATGTCAATTACAGAATGTCCACTGTATAGAGCCATTGCTGCTTCTATGATAGTAGGTGTAGGGCAATATCTCCCAGATTCCCAGGATAGAGGATCTATTTTAGGCCCATCACAGAACTCCAGCACACTAGCTAAACACTCACTCAAAAGCTCTGTGGTACAAAGGATTGGCTGCAAAAGTCTGTCGTGGTGGTGTGTAGTTGCAACTACAGGAAGAACAGAAGGTTGTGCTCTTGTGGGTAAAAGTACAGGCGCAACAAATTGCTCGTGTGATGTTTCATGGAAATTCTTGAGATCAAGTGCATAATCCCAAACTTGATCTATTGAAGAGGACAAAAACTCACTCTCACCAACTTTAAACTCAATAACAAAAACAACTGATTTTATTACTAATACAGCATCAATGCGCTTACCCATTCTTGGGATCGAATATTCGAAATAAATATTTCCGACCCTGCCATTAAGAGTATTTTTCAGAATTGTGATCTGCTCTTTCCAAGCATCACGCTGTGATTGACCAAGATCAAAGGTGTTTGCTGATGCAAGCTTTCCAAGAATTTCTTCTTGGGATGTAAGCAAAAAATTGCTTATTGAATCAGAATAATAAGCTCGTTTATGTTGTGATTTGTCTAAGGTTTGTTCTTTTGTCATCATTCAAGCTACACCTGTTATTTCTTTTTGTCAGTTTAAACAACATCCACAACCCCCCTACACTGCGGAAACCTCACACACCCCCAAAATTCCTTACCAACATTCTGCCCTCTTTTCGCCTTTCTCATTACCATTACCCCTCCACATTTCGGGCAATTAGGCGTGTTTTTCTTTTCCTCTACGATTGTTTTCACATGACGTATATGAGCCAGATTCGTTTTTAAGGAGGGGGATAGTCTTCCAGATTCAATTTTCCTTGTAATTTGATTTACTTGTGATTTGGTTAATACCGGCTCTGTTTTTGACTTAATATACCAGAGATAGCCTAAACCATGAGTTACATTTTCGGGCATTTCTGTTTTGATCGTACAGTCTCCAATAAAGATGACTACAGAGTGTAATTGCTTTTCATTTAACCCCAACAATGACTCCAGAACTTTTACATGTTTATAGTTCTGATGTAATGGGTTTTGGAATTTTGCTGAATACCTGTAAATTTTTTGAGTCCAAGTTTTTTGATTCTGGCTTCCGTAAATCCAACCCTTCATGTTTTTAGTTTCGACTACGAAAACGCCGAATTTAGACGCAATGATGTGGTCAATTTGGGTGGTTCCATCACTGGTCGGAAGCGTTACGTTTTTTATCAGATGATATTGGTTTTTATCGAGCAGCCATTTTGCAGAAACATTGATGATAAACTCGCCCATCAATCCTTTGAACCAGGATGATTTCAAAATCGTTATGACGATTACAAGTGGTATTATCCACCACAGAATGCTGG
Source organism: Chitinispirillum alkaliphilum (assembly GCA_001045525.1). Taxonomy (NCBI): domain Bacteria; kingdom Pseudomonadati; phylum Fibrobacterota; class Chitinispirillia; order Chitinispirillales; family Chitinispirillaceae; genus Chitinispirillum; species Chitinispirillum alkaliphilum. The sequence continues at coordinate 7,508 of LDWW01000018.1, forward strand.
TAATTTGTTTGATGAATGGTGTAAAATCCATAAAATATAAAATACCTAACTGATTGATTATCTTTCTCCAAGATCGGACAGCACAGAAACCAAGTTTTATCTTCAGAAATACCATCCCCCCTCTCAACAGAAGACGAACGGTTTTTCGTGGAATAGGCTGAAACTTCAGATAACACATACTACTGCATCATCAGAGCCAGCTCATCCAAACTATTAAACGCCAATGAATTAATCTTAGCGGACAAAATCTGAAAAACAAGAGAGCAGAACAAAACAGGGCAGTACAGAAATCGACCACATCACAATAATACATATAATACATTTAAGAACTAATTCTGAAAAGAGTAAACTTTACTTTTTTTCGCATCTCTCCCTGTGGTGAGCAATTTCCATTAATTGTGGTGATTATCGGATAATTTTTTTTCGCTATGAAAAGATAATTTGAGAAGGTGACATATTGTGTCGCTGGGGGGATTTTTTGCAAAATATTATGATTCCGGGTATCACCTTTCGAAGGGGTTCGGGGACCGTTCCCCCCCCCCCTCGGTACACAGCATAAGAAAGCTTGTGGCGGATATCAATTCCTTTCATACCTTGCCAGGAGAAAAAACCTCTGATGTGTTCACAAATGCCGCAAGGGTAAACCGCGCCAGGGGGGACGAAGCGTGGACGATTCCTATCGGCCAGTGCCCTCAAGAAGGCGGAGTCCTCGCAGCCTTACCAACGAGGCACCGAGCGTTTTAGCGAGCGCGGAGGAGAACCGGTGACGTCTTCGGCAGGCGCCCAGAATACTCTTAATTCCTTGCTGTAATCCCAATCCCATCCTTAACCACTATACCCCGCTGGTGTTTAAAAACAGAGTGGTCCGACCGGTTCCGCCCCCGGAAATTCAAGTTTATGGTAAGATACCGGCATGGGTTCACCCCCCTGTTTCTAATTGAATGCTGATGAAAACCCAGTCGTTACGAGCCGTACGATTTCTCTCTCCTGTTGGGCGGATTCAGAAAACTGGACAGCATCACCACGGTTATTGTAAAGCTCTCCTTTGCCTGCGGCAGATGAGAGGAAGAGATACCACTCACTGCCGGCACCACAACTCTCATAGCGCTGCTGAAGGAGAATGTCGGGAATACCGTCACCATCAATGTCGTGCAGCAGGATTACCGGATTTGCGATTCTTCCTCGTGAAATAAGCTGTTCATATACAACACCTTGCTCAGGACCGTTCATTCGGTATGCCACTACCCTGCTGTCGAGATAAAGTTCAACATCGGAGTTATAGAGTGAGTGAAGTGTAACATAGTTTCCTTCGCTTAGATTCCTCTGATTGTCCCCCTCGTAGGAATTAAAAAATCCATATAGGTTTTCCTGTGAAAAAGAGGGTAGTTTACCCGAAATAAACAGCAGCAGTTCCTTTTCGGAATCGATGTTGTGATCCAGGTTTGTCATAACCGTACTGCCATAATATTCAATCATATCCTCGTAGACAATAGGAACAAGAGTGGCGGACAGTTCCACGGGTACAAGTGAAAGTGAATAGGTGCGGCCGGACCTGTCCAGGAGAAGTGCATTCCACTCTTTTGCGGAGATTTGTTCGGTGATATCCGCAGGGTAAGACTCTGGCGGAAGGATCATATGAGTGTTGGAGGGTCTAATGATTTCGTATTCATTGCTAAGAATCGGCATAAAGTCACTGTAGTGCTCCAGCATCCCTTCTGTCTTGGCCCTCTGATAGCCCTCCTGAGGATACCTGATTTGTTTCTGAAGCTGCACAAGAGTATCTCTGTATTCAAAAATACGGATATACTCATCATCGAAGACAACAATGGCATCCCCATGCTCCCCGTAAGGGTTTTTAAAATAGTCGATATAGTGCGAACGCCTGTCTTCATCCAGAACGTATGCTGAGCTGTATGACAATTTCCCGTCAATCAACAGGACAAAAGCAGAGAACCTCAACGAAGAGTTTCTGTGTGTTCCCACTTTACGGAGAGACGCTACGATATTGGAGGAATCATTTAAATAGGCTGATGAGAGTGTATGGTTAAAACGCCACTCTCTGGCCAAATCTTCGGACGAGAGGGACAGGGAATCCTGTAGAAGGGTATGCATCTGTTGCTTAAGAGATGCGAAAATGCTTTCGCGATTCTCCTGAGGTAAAGCCCACTGTGACGGCAGGTAAAAGTCGCCAAGGGTGTCGGAGAACGCAAAGGCAGAGCGGTCATACTCCTTTATGCCATGAAACATTCTACCCCACACCGGATAGAGGCGCTGATACCCACTCGGTTCCGGTTTGAGAAAGAGAGGCTCAACATCCTCGTGGTGCAGTCTGCGCATAAGAACAGGTTCTGTTTCTCCCCCCAAAGAGAACGGAAGTGTATCAGGATGGTACCATTTCCCCTCATAAAAGGCACCGATATACCGATTTTGAAAAACAACACGAACAGCTGAATCTACGGGAAGGGATTCGCAATAATCCATCACAGGGGACTCTTCAACGTTTACCTCTGCGGTATCGGAACCGGTATCCGCACTGCTCTGGAAAGCCACAGGTACTGCCAGGCTTGGATCTTCAGTGTATGCCTCTGCAACATTTTTACTGTTCCCGGCAGAATCAGTATCTTTACTGCAGCGGTAAATCAGGGGTGCTGTCAGACATAGAATGAGAAGATTGAATATAGTAACGTGTTTCAAAGTGCCCCCCTCAGGAGTTCTCCAGCAGTGATACAAACGTTTCAGAGCGCTCACCCTTGAGGAGAAAATCGGTTTTGGTTTTTTCCCGTATCAGCCTTATCAGTGGAGATCCCTGCTGTTATAAGAGCCGTCCCGAATAGCCGCTTTGCGTTAAGTGGCACAGCATGCCGGCAGGAGTGACAAAAACAACAAACACCGATACTCCCTTGTATTCCGCGGTTCACGGTGACAGACAGGGAATCTGACATTTATACAAAAAAGAATAATATACTTTGCAGGCTCTCCGGGAGCAAGCAGTTCGGGTTGGCTAATCTATACATTTAGCACACTGCAGCTCTTTTAACCAGCGAAAATCTTTTTCCACATGGCATTTATCGAATTTGGTCAACAGTGGAGCCGTGGCTTGTTATAACAAACCGCCCGGAGAAACAGTAGTGATCACAAGCAGTTTTGACCGAAAACAATGCAAGGTATACGGTAGCAAATGTAGTACATTTTCGCCTCTCGGTGTCATCATGAAACACATATTCTGCGGTTGAAAGCACTTTAGCCATCTGTCTTCGCATAAAGGTAAATGCGCGGTTACGGATATATATATTCTGACATGCTCTGGGTAAACCGAGCTTGCCGCCCATAACTTCCCCAACACCGTTGGCGCTTCTTTACACTCTTCGAACATGTTGATATATGATTCGCTTTAGCTTGCATATTTCAACGACACACTTTTTACCAAAAGTGTGTCGTTCATCTATTCAAAACAGTTTGGATTATTTCCGGTAACTTCTTTCCCGTAAAACGTTTGTAATCACCTGTAAACATGTGGCAGTAAATTGTCTTCCTCACCTACACATCTCTGCTCTCTGGAAAATCAGAACGCTCCAGAGTAGTGGTAAGACATTCCTCATTAAAATAAGATCATCCATATTATCAGGTTTTCACAAACTTCTCAGCCAGTCATTCCCCCACCATCCTCCAAACACTATACAACTGCAATCTTTGCCAAAGTAAAGCTATACAGTGCATATTTATTCCTTCTCTCACATATAATCATCTGTTCTAAATAACACCTCTACATCAGGTGCTCAAAATCTTGAAATATTCTGAATGAACTTTATTGGAACATCAGGTCTACCTGATACAGTGTGTCCGGGTTTTCAAACCATGCATTGTTAACCTCGTAAACGGGCATCCAGGCGTATGCTGTATTATCGGAATCAGATGCTCTAACGAGTAGGTTGAAGATTGTTGAGACTGTTTCGCCCGTTCTTCTCTGATAAACATCCCGGGGCATGTAGATGGTTCCATTTTGACCAGTTATGCCGGTGAGAAAAGGGGTATCTGAAACTGATGAATCCCTGACAGAAAAAAGCTCGATAACTGCCCCGGGAACAGGTGAACCGTATGAGTCTGTAACATTTAGTCTAATCTGTGGTATGGCAGTTTTTCTTACAAGCTCACGGTCAATTGGTTTATTCTTATTGTAGTTAATGATATTTTGGCTCCATTTGCACCAGTTATCTACATCGTATGGCCAGGACATAATAGAATTTTCTGAATTGTAGGAGGTATTATTAACCGGGTTTTTGGATTCCTGTACAGCAGTGTTGGCAAGAGTACTGACACCTCTCATGGCAGCAAAAAGAAACGCTGTTGCATCGACTGCATAGCTGTGGAGGATATCCCCGTTGAATGTCGGTGTTGGAAACAGGCCCATGGTGTTGATCGGGCGCCAGTAGGCTGCTCCCCTATCTGTGAATCTGTCAATAACAAAGCGATAATCGACATTTGGTGGAGGATCGATTATCTCTTCTTTGGTGTTGTTTGAGTATGTGTAGAGTGAATCAATTTCAAAGTAGATGTATCCATCGAAATCATCAGTAGAGTTGAATTTGTCATTGGCTTTTTTGAACAGGGTTCTTATGTGTTGTACGGTATTTTCAAGTCCCCCGTATGAAGAAACGGTTGAGTCCTCAACTCCCACAACGACGGAGAATCTCCATAATGGTTTGGGCCAGATTACATCAATTGGTTTGTGAATAGAGTCGGTTTCAAAAAGTACGACTGAAGTAGTGTCGTGACCACGGACGTTGTTCTGGGGCAGAAGTGCGAGATTTTTATCCAAGCTGGTTCTGTAATAGCTGTATTCTACGGTGTTGCTGTCAAGAGCAGCCCTGAGATTAATCGTTCCCAGTGATATGGTATCGCTGTTTTCCTGCCGCACTGTGACCGGCAGGTAATTAACTGTATTTCCAAAGATAAATCCGATGTCAAAATGTCCCTGTGGAATATCGGTAAGCCTGAAACGGCCCACATTGTTGGGGCGGGTAATTTTTTCTGTGCCCGGTATGATAATGCTTATATCCTGGGGCTGTGTTGAGGGATCGGGAACAACTGTGCCGGTCAGGGTAAGGGTTGGTTTAAGGGTCAGATCAAATGACTGGTTTTGTGAAGTAGAGTTTGTCTCCAGTCTTGATTCAACTGCAGCAATGTGCTGCTCCTGAAAATTGCTGAAAATAACATAGCGGCCGGCTTCGGGAGAGAAAAATGAATAGAAACCGGTACTGTCGGTAAAGACACTCGTATCAGCGCTGCCTCTGTCTCCCTCTTCGGTGATAAGAACGCTTCTCAGTGTTACTGTAGCATTTTCCATTGATTTGCCATGCTGGTCAGTAACATTCCCCATAATCACAGGATTGCCTGTCTCGGTGCTGTTTCCTCCTCCTGCCAGATCTAAAGAACATCCGTGCAGCACAATAACAGCAAAGTATATTAGAGAAGCGACAAACGTTCTCATGTGTCATTTTCCTTTCTGTTTTCATCCGGAATTTTGGAGAGCGGGAAAAGATGAAAATTCAAAGCGTACACCCTGTCTGCCTCCTGATCCAGATTTACCAGTTGAACAATCTCTCTTCTGAACGCTTCAAGTCTCTCTGTAATGATTTTGTAGGTATTCTCAGAAAGGCCCAGTGTGAGACCTGAGAAATTGCGTTGGGAACGGGGAACCTGATCGAGAGCTTTGGATGCGAGATCCATATCTCTGAGATAATGTTTCTGAAGAGAGTGGCGTTTTATTTCATCGCCTGTCGATATTGCAGTATTGCTTACTTTCCATATTCCGTCTTCATCCGTATAGATCATTCCAAGCTTTTGAAGGAGCTGAACCGATTTTTTGGCTTTGGAGACGGTTATGGGAGGATTTACCATTCCCGCAAGCCACTCATAATCATCTCTGAAATCATACATGTTTATGAGTGAGCGAATTATCAGATGGTGTCTTTCGGAAAATACAAGGTACTGATCATCTCTGATGAGTTCGGGTTTTGAGTAGCGGGACACCTCTTTTCTCAGCAGAGAGAGGCGTGTAAAGTACAGATCACGGTCTTCGTGATTTTTTGCCTGGTTGAAATGCACAAGATGACAAAAGTAGTTGGTTTTTCGCTTAGTCAGTTTGATCGCCTTGCATACTTTCTGACTGCTCTGAGGAGAGAGGTTTTTGCTTCCCTGAATCACCCGGTAGATGAAATCTTTGGTTTTGAACCCGCACATATCGGAGAACACACGATAGGAAAACCGTGGGTCGCAGTTTTTCTGGTAAGCAAACCACTCGGATAGAAATTGCCGGTAATCTGTGTAGTTATATAATGTATCTGTGTTCATGGTACCATCCTCATCTAATTACAATATAAGAAAACCCCTGTCTAAATACCCACTTTTTTTGTTTTCGTGATCTTTTTGGACAACGGCAAACACATTACCCAGACTTCTTTTGGTGAAACATACAGGCTAAAATGGAACCCAGAGGCAATTTTTAGGCATTAAACCTTCACAAGAACACAACACCTCTCATTTCCGTTGTCCAATTATTAATTATTGCACTTTATTAATTTTTTTTCATCTTGATATGTACTGTTATTTCATACACTTATCACTTGGCGAGTTGTTGTCCGAAAAATAAATCAAGCATTTTTTTGGAGTTTGCTGTAATTTATAATTAAGATTTACACAGTCCCACAGGGTCATTTTTTTTCACAACAGTTCAAACATACACCTCTTAAAAGGAGTACCGCTATGAAAACTTCTCCTCCATCTAAACTCAGGAGGATTTCTGCTGTAACACTGATGTTATTGTCGACTATAATGTATCTCTACGCCAGACCCCACTTGGGTGAAGAGTTTGAACTCAGACAACCTGATGGTACTTTGGTTCCGGTACTCGTATGGGGTGATGAGTACTATCAGGATGTTGAGTGTCCGGATGGTTATACTCTTATCAGATGTTCCGAAACCGAGTGGATATACTACGCAGAAGTATCAGAAGACGGTACAGAATATGTTCCCAGCGGAGTAGTATATCACGGTGATATGGCACCTGCCCCGGGGCGTGCTTCCAGACCAAGACAGAGACACAAACGTATTGCAAGAGAGGAAATTACCCGAAGACAGCGGGAAAACCGGGAATTGATGGGGTACTACGAACATCTAAAAGGGTGTGAAAACGACAACAACCTCATGATGTCCCCAGAGGACATCAATTTCGATGATGAATTCAGTTCTTCAAGTGATGTCAGAGAGGTGGTCGGGCTGACAATTCTGATTGACTTTCCTGATCAGAGGTCAAATGTCACAAGAGCACAGGCAAATAATTTTCATAATCAAAGAGGCTATAATCTTGACAACAATAATGGTTCTGTCTATGACTACTGGTATGATGTTTCCGGAGGAAAGCTACGATATACCAATGTAGTTACAAATTTTGTCAGAGTCAGCAGGAATAAAAGTTACTATGACACTAACAACCGAAACAGAGTAACAGAGTTTATTACCGAAGCGCTGCAAATCCTCAACCGTAGTGGGTTCAATTTCCGCCAGCTATCAAGAACTTCTCAAAACACGGTCGTGGCTTTGAATATTCTCTATGCAGGCCGGCCGGAAGCTGGATGGGCAAACGGGCTTTGGCCACACATGTCAACTTACAGAGGCGGGTTTGTTTCACACGACGGAGTGCGTTTTGGCAGATATCAGATGACAAATATTGGTGCCAGACTCACTCAGGGTACTTTCAATCACGAAACAGGTCACCTTGTTATGCGATGGCCCGACCTTTACTCCTATGATGGTCACTCAAACGGGGTGGGAAATTGGTGTATAATGAATTTTATCGCCAGCAGCACAAATCCTCCACCCCCAAACCCTTGGTTTACTTTTCAGGCTGGCTGGACTTCGGTGACCAACATCACCAATGCTTCACGCGGGACACAATTCACTGCTCAGGCTAATGCGCTTCACGCATTTGGATATTCCGGGTCAACAACCGGCAGCTCAAGAGAGTTATATCTGATAGAAGCAAGACGCAGAACAGGACGAAACGCCAGCCTTCCGGGATCTGGTCTTCTTATCTGGCATGTCCACCGGGACGGGATTAACACCAGAGATGTACCTGACCGTCCACCTCTTGTAGCCCTAATACAGGCTGATGGAAGAAGGGACTTGGAGGGAAGACGCAACAGGGGTGATGCAGGTGATCCATTTTTTGAAGGGCATAACAATCGGTTTAACAGAACCTCAACACCCGCTTCAATATGGCACAACAGGGTAGCATCTGGTCTTGACATAGGCAATATAAGTGAGAGAGCTGCTACCATGACCTTTACCATAGGCAACGAAATTATTACCACAAAATGCACCCTAACTGTGCGGGCAACTAACGGATCAGTAAGAGCTAATCCCAACAAGACAGTATTTGACTTCGGTGAAAGTGTAGTACTGACTGCAAGTGCCAATGATGGATATGAGTTTAGTCACTGGAGCGGAGATGCTTCCGGATCTTCCAACCCCCTCACTCTCACCATGGACAGAAACAGAACTGTACGTGCCAATTTTATTCAGGATATAAGCAGTGGTAATGTAGTTAGCAGGGTAAACTGGAGCGCATACAAAGATAATTTCGGATCTGAAATCGATACTGGTTCCTCAATCCTGGTCAACGATGTAGCTACTATGGGCTACACTGTAGTAAGGCAGCCGGATGAAGACAGTTGGCCGTGGGTGAAACTTATGGCAAGCTTTGACGATCCGCTGACCGGAATGGGAAGTGTAACAATAGAATACAGAAGCTCCGAAGGGTTTAATGTGAGTCTCGAGCAACCCCCTCTTAACTTGAACGGTACCTCCTGGCAGAGCAGTTTGGAACCAAGCAACAACTGGAGGACTGTCAGATTGAGTCTTTCTGATTTCGCTCAGCCGCCCTATGTAACCAATGGCACAGATCTGAATCTTGATACTGTTTACAGTTTCTCCTTCAATCCCAGTCCCCAGAGTAGTAATGCCACTACTGCCGGAGATATTGAGATAAGGCAGTTGATTTTCCATGGGGTTGATTGGGACCTTGAAGAGATGTATACCCTTACTGTCAATGCCCAAAACGGCTCAGTTACCCGCTCTCCGAATAGAATCAATTACAGTCATAATGAAACGGTTACTCTTACAGCAAGTGCGGATGATGGATACCGGTTTTTGAATTGGAGTGGTGATGCCTCAGGGTCTTCACAGTCAATTGAAGTAACCATGGACAGGAACAGAACCATAACTGCAAACTTTGAAGAAGATGTATTCGATATGGATACTACCGGAGCGAGTGCTAATCTTGTTGGGTTGATAAACTGGACAACTGTTGCTGACGATCTGGGTTCTTCAGCTGACACGGGGAGTTCAATAATAGTCGAAAACGGGTTGAAAGCCGATCTGAATCGGGTTGCACAGCCTTCCGAAAATCAATGGCCATGGGTAAACATCACAGGTTCATTCAATGATCAGCCATTAACAGGTATGACCGCCATGAGAATCACCTACAGAAGTACAGAACCTCTTAAGGTTCACCTGGCTATGAGTGAGCTGGCTTCTGAAGGCCTGACCCATTACCATTCAATTGAAGCAACCGGTAGCGGATGGAATACGGTATATCTGAATCCATTAAGATTTCGTCAACCTGACAGAGTCGGGGATAAAGAAGATCTGGACCTGTCCTCTGTATTCTCTATGTTCTTTGAAATTGACAATAACGACTACTCAAACGATGTCAATTCAACTATAGAGATAAGTGATCTGGTTCTGTTTAACTTCGATTACGTAGGAACTATCGCTTCAACTCAAAACAGAGGGATGATACATATTACAGAACCAAGACTCACCCGCTCAGCGGTTTCTTTTACCGTAGCGGAAGGCCATAGCAGCATAACCCTGTATTCACTGGATGGTAGAAATCTGGCTACTCTCCATAACGGTTATCTCAATGCCGGAACGCACACATTAAGACTGAACGGAAGAAATCTCTCGGCCGGAATCTATCTGGTAAAAATTAATACCGGAGACAAGGTTACGGTATACAGACAGATGGTAAGGTAAGCAGATATCACACACACATCAAATGTATTTGTTTAAGAAAAGGGTGTTGCCTGTAAAGGCAGCGCCCTTTTTTTTGGGCCCCAGATGTTTGGAGCTTTACTTCGATACTTTCTACCGACTTTCCCTCCCCCGGTCCATCCGACCTTTATCATTACCGGCTGATCCTTTTTTAATGTTGGATATTACGTGTAATAAATTCGACAATCTCATCCATAGCCTCTGTAGCCTCCTTGAACATTGGTGCCAACAATGGATAACAATGTATCATATCTCTCCCTTGTCTGAATTCTATATCAACTCCCGCTTCTTTTGCTTTCAAATAGAATTTTTCTCCATCCTCAAACAATTCATCATCCATGCCGGAGTTTACGAAGATCGGAGGTAAGCCCTGTAAGTCCCCGAACAATGGCGAAATTAAGGGATCTTTTGCATTGTTATTACCAACATAATAATGACTAAAAACGGTCCATGAGTATAACGGTGCCGGTGAGACATTATTTTTTGTCCGGTAAGAATCACTTGAGCAAGTCAAATCTGTCCATGGTGAAATAGCCACTGCAGCAGCTGGTAATGAGACATTTCTCTCTTTCAAGGCAAGCAAAGAAGCCAGGCACAAGCCCCCTCCGGCAGACTCACCTGCAATTATGATATTATCCGGCTTATACCCTGAAGCCAGAAGCCACCTGTATACCGTAACAGTATCCTCCAAAGCTGCCGGAAACGGGTTTTCAGGGGCAAGCCGATATTCAAAAAGTAAATTATTTACACCGGTGGCCAGCGCGAACTTTGATATAATTCCTCTATGATCATCACATGACCCGGATACATACCCTCCCCCATGAACATACATGATAATCTTATTTGGATCAGCACCTTCCGGCATTAACCATTCGGAATGAATACCATGAATCGATTGCTTTTTGATGCTTATTTCTTCAGGTACTTTTCCAAATTTTTTTGCACCCTTCTCGCACCTTTCCCTGAATGCTGGAATGGAAGTATTCAAATCAAATATTTCTTTTTTAATCTTTCCCTGAAAGATATGTCCATTCCTGATAAGGAAATTAAATAACTTACTTTTAAAACTGGCCATAAGTCTGACTCCTTTACTTAATCCCCTTTAGTGTACAAACCAGCATTTTCACTTTCCTGTATTACTCTCTTTGCAAATTCCCACAATTCCTTTGAGGTATCTTCTATAAATTTTTTTTTTGCAATAATCTGGTCAGTTTTTAATTTATGCTTGATTATACCCTGACCTTTGGATAAAAGATGGTTCATAAGTGGTTGTAAACCATCAAGGGCTGCAGCAAACCTGGCATCAGCTGTTTCCCTCTTTTCAAATTCCTGCCATAGCGACATGAATTCTCTTTTTGTGATTTCAGGTAAAAGTCCAAAAACCCGGTTAGCGGTAGCATATTCCTTTTCTCCCTTTGTTTTATTTGCTTCGCAGTCATAAAGAAAAGTGTCTCCGGTGTCTATCTCTACGATGTCATGTATCAGCAACATCTTCAATACTCTCAATAAATCTATTTCCTTTGAATCTGAATATTCAGATAAAACAATAGCCATAAGAGCAATATGCCAGGAATGTTCCGCACTATTCTCTTGCCGTGAGCCATCGATAACTACATTTTGCCTAAATATCAATTTAAGCTTTTCAACTTCCTTAATGAACTCCATACGTTTATATAAATCTGTATTATTCAATATGTTTACCTTTCAATAATTGGTTACAGTTCTGTATATTTACATATACATTTAAAATTAATGCCTGAAAGAATGTAAAATAGCATATAGTTACATGATGTGTAAATTTCTTGAGGTTGTCAGTTTTCTACTTTGATGATAGTCGCAGTCCCGTATTAGCGTTTATCATATAATTCATAAAAATTATTATCTGATTTTAAGATTTGATTAAATTAACAGGTCTGCATTTATTTAATTTACAACCATACCCATTTTTTCATAGCTAAATTCAAGCATTTTAAAAAAAGGTACTCAAATACATTATGCCCGATTCAAATTTCACCGGCGACAAAAAACTTCCCCTTAAATCACCGCTTGCAGCTCCTGAGAGAGCATTAATAGAGTGGCTGACCCCAAGATTTACAAAACACATTGAAGGATATCACCTGACACTCATGACTATTATCTGGAGCATTGGCGCGGTTGCCTGCGGGTGGCTTGCCAGAGGACAGGTAATGTGGCTTCTGTCCGGGATAGTTTTTCAGCTTGCACAATGGTTTACAGATTCTCTTGACGGGAGTTTGGGCAGGTATCGGGACACAGGTATTCCCAAATGGGGATACTACATGGATCATTTTCTCGATTACATCTTTTTGTGTGCAGGAATTACAGGGCTTGCTATGCTTCTGGATGGAACAGACCGGTTTATGATGATGGCTGTTATGCCCATTGCTGCAGGATTTATGGTTAGTTCATATCTGGCATTTTCAAGCACCGGTCAGTTTAAAATCACCTTTCTTGGAATAGGCCCCACAGAGCTTCGTCTTTTTATGATTATAATTTACGGATTGGTGATAATGTCTGGAACGGCTATAATTTCAAAACCCTTACCCTACTTGCTGGTTTTCTTAAGTATAGGTCTTTGTGTGGTGGTGTATCGTACACAGAAATATATCTGGAAGATTGACATGTCTGATAAGGCTTCAAGAGCAGATAGTCCGAACAAAGAGTCTTCGGTAGTAAGTAGCTCTGATGTTACAGTTGGCGGATGAGATGAGAGAAAGGAGGTTTAACCCTTAAAACCTATCCTTCCTCTTCCTTATTTCCGCAAATACCGCAACTGGTGAACGGTCAACCATTTCCAGTTTTTTTCTTATGCTCTTTTCTTTGCATCTTAGAAAAGGATTGGTGGATTTTTCCAGTTTTATGCTTGAAGGAGTAGTGTAATGCCCGCTATTGAGTTTTTCTTTTTCATTACGGAGGCGCTCTGAAACGGCATAGTTATCAGGCTCTACGGTGAGAGCAAACTCCAGATTGTCAACTGTATACTCATGACCAAAATAGATTTGGGTAGTATCAGGCAAAGAGGCCAGTTTTTGCAGTGAATTATACAACTGATCAGGGCCACCCTCAAAAATACGGCCACAGCCTGCCCCAAACAGTGTATCCCCGGTAAAGAGCATTTTTTCTTCTCTGACATACCAGGCAGCCTGAGATTTTGTATGTCCTGGCACGAGTAAAGCCTCTATGGGGATGTTGCAAAATCCGATTCTGTCATGATCTGCAATAATCCTGTCTGCTCCCTTTACTCTCTTATCAGTGGCGATGATTTCACACCCTGTAGTTTCTTTGAGTTTAAGATTTCCTGCGGTGTGATCGGAGTGGTGATGAGTGCTGAGGATTGCCAGAAGTCTGAGGTTTTCCCGTTGGAGATGTTCAGATATGAGCTTTTCGTCACATGCATCGATCACAATTGCACAATTATTACACTTGAGAACATAACTGTAGTTATCCGGCGGGATCAGAATAGTATCAACCGTAATACAGTTCACGTTTACCTCATGTGCGGGTATCAGGCGGTAAATCGGGTTTTGATGCAGCCTTTACCGCGAGCTGGTCACAGCGCTCATTTTCGGGGTGCCCGTTATGCCCCCGAACCCACTGAAACACAACTTTGTGTTTATCTATGAGATTAAGTAGCCGCTCCCAAAGATCGGGATTGAGTGCTGGCTCTTTTTTGTTGCGCATCCAACCCATTGAACGCCATTTGCGCGCCCATCCTTTTTGCACTGCATTCACTATATATTGCGAATCTGTAACAATGGTCACCTCACAAGGTTCCTTGAGAGTTTCCAGTGCAATAATAGTACCCATAAGCTCCATACGGTTATTGGTTGTATTGCTGAATCCACCGGAAAGTTCCTTCTCGTGACCGTTATATCTGAGTACAACTCCGTAACCGCCTGGCCCGGGATTTCCCGAGCAGGCACCATCTGTGTAGGCTGTGATTTTTTTCATAGTTTGGTTTCAGTATCTAACGCTGAATGTAGCAATCGCTCGATGCTCTTTAAAGTCCTGGTTTAACATATCTCTACCTAAAATACTTATTGTGGAGACCCCCCAGGTCTGAAAAGAATACCCGATTTCAAAAGCGGTATTCTGAGTGACTATTCCTACTCCGGCAGATATGGTTTGAAGATTGTTTTTGACCTTATCGAGCTGCTGGTCACTCCAGTTTCTGCTGGTGTTTTTGTAGTGAGCAATGTAGGGGTAAAGATCATATTTATCATAAGAATAGCCGCCCCTAAGGATAACCGGAATGAAAAAAAGCGGAACTTCAACTCCCAAACCCGCCCCGGTATTGAAATATCTGGCCTGACTGCTGGTTGGAATATCATCGTTGGGAAAAACATAAGTATAAGGAAATGTGTACCTTCCCTCAGCAGTTAATGTCATGAACGGAAGTGTGAGAGCGGCTCCAACAGAACCGGACATCGGTGAATAAAGTTTCCCTTCATAATTACCCGTTGTTCTGCTTTGACTCTCTGTTCCATTGCGGTAAGTTTTAGTCTCCTCCACAACCTTTTCCTTGAACCTGATTGTCTGAGGAAAGACAAGGCGGGTTCCGATCCTGAACAGATCAGCATAGTTGTACATCAATCCCACCCGCATGTCGTAGCCGAAAAAATCTGTATAGATATTTTGCACTGTATCGGTTTTTATGCCCTCGTTAATGTGATCTGTGACAAGGTGGAATCGTACCTCTTCGTGGCCACTTACAATCGAAGCACTGACTCCAGCTCCCAGATTAGGTGCAACCTGAACACCAAAGCCCCCGCTCCACATATTCAAACCGCCAAAAACCGAATATTTCTGATCCAGTACAACTTCAGAATTGCCTCTCCGAACAGTTCCCCTATAACTGGAGATATCATCGAATGCAAAGGGATTGTGATAAGCTGCTGCCATTGTAAAGCCACCCTGAACAGTGGGAATTGCAGCCATTAAACCAATATTGTTGAGTTTCATTCTTTCGTGGTAATCGTTTTCTCTATACCCGCTTAGATCAGAGCTGATATTTGTCCTGTGCCCGTCAAGAGACATCTGAAACTCCCGTACCGGTAAAAACGCCAGCCCGGCAGGATTCCAGTACAGTGCTGTCAGGTCATTTGAAACAGCTGTATAGTTATTGGCAAGCGAAAAAGCTCTTGCCCCAACACCATGAGCAGTTCCGGTGCGCGGAAATACAGGGGCAGCAACACAAACAGAAACAAAAGCAATAACCAAAAGGCTAACCAATACAGTTCTTTTCATCAAAATCTCCTGGGGTTACGGCGCCTGACCGGTTCTGAATCTTCTTTTTTATCCGAGGAATCTGAATCTCCCGATGAGGCTGATCCAGTGGAGGTGGCTGATTCCCTTTCAACCGGTCTTGTAGGATTATCTGTTCTAATAAGCGGAGCCGGGCTCACCGGAGTCCCAGTACCAGTACCGGAACTCTCACTCTGCACAGGTTCAGCACCCTGTAGGCCTGAGGTTGAAGATCTGCGGGCTGGTCTGTGAGATGAGGTGTCACTTTCAGGTGGAATCGTTCCGTCAGTGGGCGGAGGACTTACCCCGACATATCTGCAGGTGCGTGTGCGGTAATCGAAATAGTAGTAAGGTGGGCAGATATCATAATCGCGGAAATAGGGGCTTGTTCTATACCACCAGGGAAGATTATTAAAGTGATACCAATCTTTTGAATAATTTGACCTGAAACATCTTAGCCTTGGAAAACCCGCCAGATCCCTTTCCCATACACAAATTTCACGATCTCTCCGCTCAACGGTATCAACCCTGTGTATAACTCTTACAGTATCACCTGTTTCAGGATCAATCATGGTGTACTGCTTCTTAGGTATAAGCTCCCTGTCCATGGTCGCAAACTGAGTGTAACATCCATTGAGAAATATCAACAACAGACCAGAGAATACAAATACACCTATTTTCATTTATTTAATGCTCCTGTTTAATTTTGAGAGCCCCACCCTATCTATAAATATAGACACAGTTTATCTTAAAAAGCCAAAAATCTGAAATTTAATACAGTGCATACATTTTTACTACGTCTGTTCAGAGCTGCTTATTTAAGGGCTTATAATTTTCAACAATTCTGCTCATTATCTCTGTTAGACCACTCTGCCAAAATAATGTTACAGATTGTAAAATTTTTCTTACAAGCGGAAGGTTCGTGTGATATACATATTAAACCGATTATCATTGGGGAGAAATAAAACACCTTAAGAAGAACCTTCATTGATCATAGAAAGAAATGTTTCAGATCTTTCATATTCGATAAAAAAGTCGGTTTGCAAACGCTCCAGGTCTGATTCATCTATGGGAAACCCTGAGTTGACAAAAATCTCCCACAGTCTCTCATCATACACAGGCACCACCGCTCTGCCGGAGTTACCGGTTTCCGTAAGATGACACAGAAGATCAGCAAGTGTGATAATTGCCACAAAATCCTGTTCTTTCTTTGACTCCCATGGCTGGTGGTGATGAAGTATTGTTTCAGAAATCATGGAAGGCAGATTCCATTTCTCGGCCAGCCAGGCTCCGATCCTGCCATGCCCTATTCCTAAAATTTCTTTCTCGGCATCTTCAAGTGAGCTCTCCTGTGCTTTTTGAAGGATTTCAAGAAAGTCTTTATTGAAGTACTGGTTAAGCACCACTTTTCCTATATCATGAAGCAGACCGGCCACAAAAGCCTCTCCGGCATACCTTGACTGAGTATTCCTTGCAACCATTCGCGCGGCAATACCACAGGCAACAGAGTGTTCCCAGAATCTTACGATATCAAAACTGTTGCTATCGGATGATTTTTTAAAGACATCAAAAACAGATAACCACAGCCCCATGTCTTTGACAGTGTTGAAACCCAGAACGACAATGGCCATGTTTACAGTTGATATTTCTCTTGAAAACCCGTAATATGCACTGTTTGCAAGCTTGAGGATTTTTGCAGTGAGCGCCTGGTCTGTAGAGATTAGCCTGGCGAGTGTGGAGGCTGATGTACGCGGGTTATCAATCATCTCAAGCATCTTTGATACCACTGTAGGAAGGGTTGGCAGACCGATGATACTTTGAGTGATTCTTTTGATTCGGGCTGAATCGTGCTGTCTTACTACGTGTTTGGAATTATCTGAATTCATAACTTATTCTCATTAAAATTGGTAGTATAGCGGGCTAAGCCTGCAGATCAACAAAGAAGCCCTCATCTGACCTTGATTTTTTTCCTTTGTTATGCTTACTGCTGTCCTTTTTGTTTTTTGCGGACTTTTTTCCTGATTTTTCCTCTTTTTTTCTATCTTTTGGATCAATCCTTTTACCTTCTGATTTTTCAGGAGCAACAGGAACCTTTATACGGTTATGAAGTTCATCCCGGGCGATTTGTGAATTCTGTCCCTGAAAAACCAACGGGGCACGCTGGCTCTCGGATTGGTTTCTTTCAAACTGAGGTACATTGTTAATAGATATATGAACATCAACCCCACTCATATCCCCTCATTTTCTCTTCAGGCATTTATCTTTTGTAGAAGTTTTGATCTGAGTTTTAGAACAGCTTTGGAGTGTATCTGACTGACTCTTGATTCCGTCAGTTCAAGCACCACCCCGATTTCCTTCAGTGTCAGCTCTTCGTAGTGATATAACGCCACGACCAGTTTTTCTTTTTCCTGGAGATTTGCGATTGCTTCCTTGAGAATATTTTTAACTTCTGAGAACCCGAGTTCTTTAAGCGGATTGTCCCCTCCGGGATCTTCGATTGTATCGATTATTCTCAACTCTTTGGCATCCGACCCCCTGTCAGGCATTGCCTCTTCGAGTGATATAAGAGTCGTGGGAGTCACTTCGGAGAGAAGATTTTCATACTCTCCCATCGATATACCCAACTCTTTACACACCTCATCATCATATGGCATTCGGCCCAGTTCATTTTCAAGCTTTGAAAAGGTGCGCTGGAGATCTCTTGATTTCTGACGCACGGAACGGGGAACCCAGTCCAGGGCTCTGAGTTCATCAAGAACAGCCCCCCGGATTTTATGTCCCGCATAGGTCTCAAACTTAAAACCCCGACCGGGATCAAATGTCTCAACCGCTTTTATCAGCCCCATAGTACCGGAGCTTAAAAGATCATCACGATCGACAGATGAGGGCATGTTCACTGCCAGACGCTGAGTAATGTATTTAACAAGATGAGCATACTCAAGGAGCAGCTTATCTTTTGCCAATTTTGAACCAGTCTCTTTGAACTCACGCCATAAATTTTCAAGACTTGACATTGTAACCTCTTATCAATAATTTCAGCACTTGCAAAACAAAATAACCTTTTTGCTTTCTAAGCCGAATCTGCACTTTATTTCCTCTTTTTTCCTTTATCTTCCCCGCTGTTGTCTTTTTCTTCCCTTGCAGCATCAGCCATCTCTGCCAGTATCGGATCATTCTGAACCTGCTGATTATGAATATGCTGCAGCAATCCCCCTTCAAGCAAATTCATCGGGTCATTGGGTATATCATCAATTACACCTTTTAATAGTACATCTGCAATTACAAACCCGCAAAACCAAAACAGTGAAGCTGCGAAGAAGCTTTTTATCAAAGCTGAAAACATCACAGATGTATCCAACAGGTTTGAAAAATCAATACTTATCAAAAGCGTTATAAAAAAGGCACTTCCTGCCAAAATAGTTGAAATACGCTTTATCCAAACAACCATTTCTCACCTTCTCCGCAACAAATTGTTGACCGTTTACTCTTTTGTACTTACCCCTGACCACATACGGGCAAAGAAACTCTCCCTTTTTGAGTCTGGTAACCCGGAGATCTTTCTTGCCAGTGAACCCACCCTTATAACATACCTGTTATTGGGGTGCTCTTTCAACAATAATTTCTGAGCGTGTACATTACGTTTAACTTCCCGCTCAGTACAAAGTACAGATGCCAGCTCAAGGGGCTTTTTCAAGAATTTTACCACTAAAGCATTGAGCCTGTCAAATGTTTCGATACCCTGCCTGTCAGAAGATACCATATTCACAATGACCGATATTTTTTTATTCCCTTTTTCATAGAGCACTTTCACCATTGCATACGCATCGGCCAGCGAAGTAGGTTCAGGAGTCATAACCAGAAGGGCTGTATCTGCGTTAGATGCAAAATGGGTAACAACACTCCCGATCCCAGCTCCGGTATCGATTAAAAGGTAATCATATTTCTGTTCCAGACGCATAAAGTCCAGTCTGAGTCGCTCCAGACGCCCCGTGTCGATATTGGCAAGTGCTTCAAGCCCGGAAGCTCCCGGGATAAGATCAAGATTACCCGGAGCAGTTACAATTACATCCTCTATGGAACACTCACCAGAGACAACGTCAGAGATTGTTTTTTTGGGTGCGAGGCCAAGCAGTATGTGTACATTTGCAAGCCCCAGATCAGCATCAAGAAGAAGCACCTTTTTTCTTAGCTTAGATAAGGAAGCTGCCAGTGCCAGCGAGAATGTGGTCTTTCCCACTCCCCCTTTGCCACTGGTAACGGCAAAACTTCTGCAATGAGATCTGCTATACTCCTGAGCCGGATTATGCCTCTGAAGATCTCTGTTTTTTACTATATCACGCAGCTTTTGTGCCTGATCGTTCACAGGGTACGTCCTTCCATCAAGCGCTGAACAAATTTACCCGGCTGTGCAAGCTCAATATCATCGGGTACACTCTGCCCGAATGTGAAATAGGAAAGCGCAATCCTGCTCTCACTAACCACATTGTAAATATTACCTAAACGCACTGTTTCATCAAGTTTTGTAAACAAAAGGCGGTTAATTCCCAGTGAACGGTACAGCCTGATATTTTCCAGAAGATCAGAGTCCTTTGTGGTTGCACTGAGCACAAGGTGAGTTTCATCCGGATGAAGAACAGAGATAAGATTTTTAAGGTCTTCCATGTGCTCGCTGTTTCTCTGACTTCTCCCTGCAGTGTCCACAAATACTACTTCATCGTTACCACAACTCTTAAGAGCCCCGTCAATCTCTTCGGGAGAGAAAACCACCTGCAGACCGATTTTCACAATATCAGCAAACATACGAATCTGCTCTATTGCCGCGATCCTGTAGGTGTCTGCGGTAATGATTGAGACCCTTTTACCTTTGTTAAGACAGCAGTGCGCAGCAAGTTTGGCGAGAGTAGTTGTTTTCCCCGCACCCGTAGGCCCCACAAAGGCCACTACAATCGGAGCATTCCTCTTCAGCTTAAGAGGACCGGAAACGGGAAACTGGCTGCTGAGAGCAGAAACGAGCTTTTTCTCCAGATCGATTTCTGGCAGGAAATTCTCTCCCTGTATGGAGCAGATAAGTTTTTTTGCCAGCGATTCCTTAACCTCTGAGTCTGTAAGCCTTTTCAGGACCGCTTCCCACCCAGGGGACAACTCTTCACTCCCCTCTGAAACAGATTGCCGCGGAGCAGAGTGGAGAATAGATGTAACAAGTTCTTTGAGTTCTTTTACATTCTCCTTGAGTGCAAGAATCTCCTCTTTGCTGTCCACTTCGTTTGTATTCCCGGAGGCGGCAACCTCCGTGGGCACAACGGAAGATTTGGTGCTGTTTGCGGGGACATGTTCGTTTCTGTAACTTCTCTTTTCTGGTATCGAAAGTGAAGGCATAGCAGGTTCTGGTTTTTTCGCTGAAGAACGGGGCCTGTTATACACACCAAGATCATTCATTTGCAGAGGCGGAAATACAGTTTGTCTTTTCGCAGCCTCATCATCCACAGCTGCGGTGACCTCTATCTCATCCTGTCCGGCAATGCCGAAGACTTTTTTAGGAAGTTTTCTTGTCTTAAGGATGATAGCCTCTTCCCCAAGTTCTTCCTTGATCTGAAGCAGCGCTTCACGCATGCTTTTCGCGGTATATTTTTTAATTCTCATTTCACCCCTGCTTCTTCATTTACTGCTGATACTGTTTCTCATCAAGCGATATCATGCCCATAGAACGGATCTCAACTCCGGGGACAATCTCATTGTACGACAACACTACCAGTTCTCTGAAATTTGTTTCAGTGAGTCGTTTAAGCTGAGAACGTATGGTAGGAGAGCAAATTACCATAGGGATCTCCCCGGTACGCTTAACTATTTCCACCTGCTCTGCAACCGCTTCCAGAACTCTGCTGATATCGGTTGGGGCCAAGGCGAATCTCATCCCCCCGTCACCCTCCTGTATCGCCCCTTCGAGACGAGCCTCCAGGTTTGGATCCATAGTTATAACCGGTATAACTCCATCATCATTTTTATACACTTCACAGATCTGTGCGGCAAGGGCATTTCTCACGTATTCGGTAAGTATATCGGGATTTTTTGTTCTTGGTGCCACATCTGCCAGCGTTTCCAGTATAAGGATCAGATCCCTCACAGACACCTTCTCACGAAGCAGGTTCTGAAGCACCTTATGCACCTCTCCGACACTAAGTAGATTAGGGATCAGCTCCTCCACCACGGTGGCGCTGTGTTCCTTAACATTGTCTATTAACAGGCGTACATCCTGCCTTGTGATCAGTTCGTGACCATGCATCTTGATCACCTCAGTGAGATGAGTTGCAAGCACAGCGGGAAGTTCAACCACCGTATACCCGCACATCTCAGCATCCTCTTTCTGACTTTCTGTTATCCAGAGTGCAGGAAGTCCGAATGCCGGTTCCACCGTGGGAACACCCCTTATGGTCTTTGTTACAGTACCGGGATCCATTGCCAGATATGCCCCGCTCATCAACTCACCCTGCCCCACCGCAATGGTACGGATTTTTATTCTATACTCATTTGACTTAATCTGAATATTGTCTCTTATTCGAATAGGTGGAATAATTATCCCAAGCTCAGTTGCCAGCTGACGGCGAATCATGGTAATACGGTCAAGAAGATCCCCTCCCTGCTTGGCATCGACAAGAGGTATCAACCCGTATCCGATCTCAAGTTCCATCGGATCCACATGGAGATAGTCCTCCACCCGCTCCTCTTTGGGTTCAGTTGGTTCCGGTGGTTTCTCAAGTTCTTTTTTCTCCTCCTTTATCCGTTGTATCCCCATGTAGGCGCCCGCAAAGGAAACTGTACTCAGCAGGATAAAGGGTAGTTTGGGAAACCCGGGAATCATGGCAAAGAACAGCATCATCCCCCCGGCAACTCCCAGAACGCGGGGTTTTGAGAACAGCTGAGTTGTGATTTCCTGTCCCAGATCATGTTGTGAAGCGGCGCGGCTGACCAGAATACCAGCACCGGTCGAGATCATCAGAGCCGGAATCTGTGAAACCAAACCATCCCCAATACTTAAAATAGTGTAGGTGGAAATTGACTGGGAGAAATCCATGCCCATCTGAGCCACACCGATGATAAAGCCGCCGATAATATTGATAATTGTAATAAGAATACCGGCGATGGCATCCCCGCGCACAAATTTCGACGCACCGTCCATGGCTCCGTAAAAATCCGATTCCCTTGACACCTGTAATCTTCTGTGACGGGCCTGCTCTTCGGTTATGAGTCCCGCATTCAGATCGGCATCGATAGCCATCTGCTTACCGGGCATCGCATCAAGAGTAAACCTGGCAGCAACCTCTGCAATTCGCCCCGCTCCTTTAGTGATAACCACAAACTGAATTATGACCAGAATGAGGAATATGATAAATCCTACCACCATGTTTCCACTGGCCACAAAAGAGCCAAATACATTCACCACCTGCCCGGCATCAGCCTGACTGAGTATCAAACGCGTGGTGGCAACATTAAGGGAAAGCCGGAAAAGGGTTACCGTCAGCAGCAGTGAGGGAAACACCGAAAACTCCAGCGCTTCCTTGTTATACATAGATACAAGCAGTATGATCAGAGCTATACAGAGATTTAAGGAAAGCAGAAGGTCCATCAACACTGTGGGGATAGGGATCACCATAACAATCAGAATCCCCACCACACCCAGCACAATCATAAGATCGCGCTGCTTACCGATTGCGTTCATGGCAGTATTGACAGAAGACGAAATGCCGGAACTGTTCATCAGATCTCCATTAAAGCTCTAATTCAGGATTTCCTGAGGATAAACTATAGCTAAAATACACCATCTCACGCCCCAATAACAGTATTGGAAGAAAATATATTGACTCCAAACCATTGATTTTGACCTCTATATGAAAAAATGCGCCTACATTCAGGCTGCGGTCTTGTTTTTAAGCTTAAACACATATGCCATAATCTCTGCAACAGCTGTAAAGAATTCTACCGGAATGGGAAAACCCACATCGATTTTGTCATACATTGATCTGGCAAGCGGTTTATCCTCCACAATCGGAATGTCGTGTTTTACTGCAAGCTTCTTTATCCTCTCAGCAGAAACTCTCTTCCCCTTGGCAACAACCACAGGCGCTTCGTTCTCCTGGGGTTCATATCTCAGTGCAATGGCAATATAGGTAGGGTTGGTAACCACAACCGTTGCTTTGGGCACCTCTTCCATCATGCGCCGCCTTGCCATTTCCCGCTGTATGGATCGAATCCGCGCCTTGATTTGAGGATCACCCTCCATCTGTTTTCGCTCTTCTTTGACCTCCTGCTTGGTCATCTTGAGTTTTTTCTCATGTTCAAAGCGCTGATACCCGTAATCAAGTACCGCAATGATAATCAGTACAAGAGAGATTCTGAGAATGATAGTAAAAGCGGCATCCAAAATAAAATACCAGATAGTTATCACTGAGGCGCCTGTGAGCTGGAGCATCTCCTCATATTTTCCGGAGATAGTAAGGTAGGCCACAAGTATAATAATGGCCAGTTTCATTATATTTTTTACAAGCTCCACAAGTGAGCGCATGGAGAAAAGTCGTTTTGCCCCGCTTATGGGGTCGATTTTCTCGAATTTGGGCTCCAGGGGCTTAAGAGTGAAGAGAAACCCGATCTGGATAATATTTGCAACCACCCCAACTACAAGTATACTGCCCGCCACAGGCATCACATACTTCAAGGCAAGCACAATCATATTCCTGAGCAATTCAATGGAGTGCTCAAAACTCATCTCTGTAGTACTTGTCAGATTCAGATATTCCTTTAAGCTCCCGCTCAGATCATTTATCAACCATGGTCCCACAAGTCTCATCACAAATAGGGCTGTAATAAGCACAAGCACAGAATTCACCTCTGTACTTTTTGCAACCGTTCCCTTTTCCCTTGAGTCTTGGCGCCGTTTCTCCGATGGCGCTTCTGACTTTTCTTCTGATGGTTCTTCTGCCATTTACCCTGTCCTGCTCATATCAGAATCTTGCCATTTTTATAGAGTAGCCTCGCTACACTTCAGATTTTATCATCTTGTTAAGCCATTAGGTACAACAATTTCCAGATATCTTCAATCAATCCCTCCACCATGGTCCTGAACATACTGGTAAGCATTGGAAGAGCGATAAAAAGGGTACTTAACCCCAGCAACACTTTCATGGGCAGCCCCACAAAGAAAATATTGATCTGGGGAACAGTTCTTGCTACGATTCCCATGCTTATTTCCGTCAAAATAAGTGTTACAAACAGAGGCGCCGAGAGCCGCAGTCCTATTATGAATATATCACTGACCATCTTTACAATATGAGCCGAAAGCCCCCCGGAGGGAAACTGCGCACCCATAAGGGGGATGAGCTCAAAGCTTTTCTCGATGGCCAAGATAAGGAAATAGTGTCCGTTAAAGAGGAGAAAAAGTATCGTAAACAGAATAACCTGAAACTGTCCAAGTGCAGTAACCTGTTCATCGGAGAAGGGGTCCGCAAGCTCTACAAATGCAAAGCCCATTTCAGTGTCAACCAGGCGGCCCGCAAACTGAACAGCAGCGAAAAGAAATGAGGCTACAAACCCAACAGCCAAGCCCACCATCGCCTCCTTCACCACAAGCAAAATAAACACCCCAAAGGAAAACTCTGTGGGCGCGGGCGGCAGTCCTGCAACCAGAGTGGTTGAGAACAGAACAACAGAAAAGACAAGTGAGAGCGCAATTTTCACCTGAAGAGGTATATACGGTGCTCCAAAGATTGGCAACAGTGCAATCATTGTAACTATTCTTACAAACATGAGCAGTATATACTGCACATGTTCGATTGAGACCATCAGATCTCCCATTCTACCTTCCTACCCTGCCGATGAGGTCAAAGAGCCCGTAGGTGTATTCAATCAACTGCAAAACCATCCAGGGCATCAGTAAGATCAGCACTGTGACAATTCCCAATATTTTTGGTATGAAAGTCAGTGTCATTTCATGGATCTGAGTAACAGCCTGAAACACACCTACCATAAGACCGATGATCAGTCCTACTACAAGCAGCGGCCCGGAGATAAGAAGCGTAACGTACAGCGCTTGCCGTCCTATGTCAACAACTGATGAAGGATCCATTCCGTCACTCCTCTACTCTAGTTAAAAGACACTACCAGCTGACGCACAATCAGATGCCAGCCATCAACCAAAACAAACAAAATTATTTTAAAAGGCATTGAAATCATCACCGGCGGCAGCATCATCATACCCATCGATAAGAGCACGCTGGCAACAATCATATCTATCACAAGAAAAGGGATGAAGAGTATAAAGCCGATTATGAATCCTGTTTTGAGTTCACTTGTAATAAAGGCGGGGATTATAACACTCATGGGCAGATCATCCACATTCCTGGGCGCCGGGGCCCCTGAGATCCTTACAAACAAAGCCACATCCTTCTCACTTACCTGCCTTAACATGAAATTTCTCACAGGTCTGCTTGCTCTGTCAAGGGCATCCCCCCACTCCAGTTCCTCGGCCAGATATGGCTGTATAGCCTGATCATTTACCTCCGTTATGACCGGCATCATAATAAAAAAGGTAAGAAAAAGAGAAAGACCGACCATGATCTGATCCGGAGGCATGGTTTGAGTACCGAGTGCACGGCGCAGAAACGAAAACACAATTACAATTCTTACAAAAGAAGTCACCATTACAAGAATAGATGGTGCAAGAGCAAGAATAGTGATAAGAAAAACAATCTGTAGCGCTACCGCAACATCCCCGGGGTTATTGGTATCTGCAACCGAAAGACTTACCCGCGGGATCGCCTGTGCCTGCAGGGCTGAAACTGCGGGACCCAGCACGATGAAAAAAGAGATAAGCGCGAGTCTGAACCTGAGAAGATTTTTCCTGAAGCGGGAATTTTTTTTTCTAAAGTTCATGGTGTTCTCTGTCGATAGAGATAAAGGAGTAGTAGAGAGTGGCTGGGATATCATGAGGATTTGGTTATCTTTCCTATAAAGCTGTTAAAAGCATCCTTAAACTGCACAATTGAAGTACCTTCTTTGCTGGAAGCAATGAGATCTATAGCTCTTTGACCTTCTATCTTCTCAAGCAACACAATGGAATCAGGTGTCTGACCAAGTAAATATACACAATCCATAACTCTTACAAGCATGGCGTTTCTGTTCTGTCCAAATGAGAGCACCTCCAGAACATCCATATTTCCGCCGCCACCCACTTTTGAAGCACCAGACAATCCGGTTTTTTTTAAAAACCATGCGACAAGAAATATCAGGGCAATGATTATAGCCAGGTAACCGATAATTCTCAAAATCACCAAAGCGTAATTATCATTTTGTCTGCTCTGCGCCACCCCTGCCTGTTCATCACCGTAATCGATTTCGCCCATTCCGGACACAGCCTCATTGACTTTGTCTATCTGGAATTTCCCGATATCATCTTCCCGGGCCTGAGCAGCAGCAGTAAAAACAAGAACCGCTCCCCAGAGAAATGTCAGTATCAATGCTTTACTGAACCATCTGTTTTTTTTCATCGTTTTCAAACACGACCTCTCTTTTAAAACTGCAGTTTCCTACCGCAAGCTCTTTATTCTGTCTTCAGCAGAAACAAGTGACACTATGCGGATTCCGAAATTTTCATCCACCACAACAACTTCCCCTTTTGCCACCACCTTGTCATTTACAAGGAGGTCAACAGGCTCACCGGCCATTCTTTCAAGCTCTACAATAGAACCCGGGGACAATTCAAGTATTCTTTTAATCGACAAGCTCGACCTACCCAGCTCAATACTTACGTCAAGGTCGATATCCATAAGCAGATCGATATTCTCCTTTGGACTCTCAAGGGAATCTCCCCCCCCCATGGAAGCACTACCGAACTGATCCCCTCCGGTCCCAAAGTCAGAAGCCACCTGTGAGAGATCATCCATTTCCGCATCACTGATTCCAATGCTTTCGCTGGAAACCGAGGAGTATTTTTCTGTTACCTGAGTGGCTATCTCCTCGGGGATAAGTAAGGCCACATAGGAATCAAGCATCCCCTCAACAGTCAGCTTTGCAATTGCCATATCGAGGGCATCAGGCGGGAAGGGAGGGTCTTTAAGATCAAACTCACTGACCTCAATATTACCAGAGGAGATCTCCTGTCCCAGCTCCTGCCCGTAGGCGGTTGAGAATGCGCCCATAACCTGATTGAACAACTCACCTATAGCATCCTTGTGATCATCATTATAATCTGCACTTCCATCCCCCATCAACATAAGATCAGAGAGCATTGCCACATCTTTTTTCTGTATGATAAGGTACATCTCACCCGTTAACCCCGACTTGAAAGCCAGAGACAAAGAGAGCACCACGGCTTCAATTTTCTCCTGTATGACGGAGAAATCCGCCTTCTCACACACCTCCGCAGTGAGCTTCAACTCCTTATTCAGAACTGTAGAGACCACACTTTCCGCCTGGGTACAAAACAGATCGAACATTGCGCTCAGTGCAGGATAACGATTGGAGCCTGAATCCTGAGCAGAAGATTGCTGAGAATCTTCCCCGCCTTCATCCAGAGCACCGGACAACAAACTGTCAATTTGATCCTGAGATAAATAATCACTCATCGCAGCCCGGCACCTCCTCCTGAAGAATTTTTGTTATCTTTGCAGCCTTTTTTCTTCCTATCACCCCTGCTTTAGCAGCCATTTTTGTCTTTCCTTCAATCTGAACCAACAAATCACTATCCTTGGATTTATTTAAGCACAGAACATCCCCGCGCTGAAGCTGCAACAAATCCCTTATTTTAAGAGTTGTTTTGCCTATGACGGTAGAGAGAGTCAGTTCGATATCGTTTATTTCCTGCTCCATCATCACTCTGGTCTCATCGGTGGATGAACTTTGAGATGACATCCAGTTCTCACCTGAGAGGTTATTGAGCACATTTTCAAGCAACATATAAGGAAAACATATGCTCATAAGACCTGAGGCGTTCTGCATCCTCACCTCAAGGGAGATAAGAATGACTATTTCACCCGGGGGGGCAATCTGAACAAACTGCGGATTGGTTTCATAGGTGTCAATTTTTGGGTGAAATGAACCGATATGTTCCCAGATATCTTTCAGATCACTTAAACCCCTCTCAACTATCCGGTGGATCACATTCTGTTCGATCAGAGTCATCTCCCTGTTCTGCTCGGAAGGTTTACCCTGACCACCAAAGAGCCTGTCGATGATGAAAAAGACCAAAGAGGGATTGATCTCCATTATCGCACTTCCCTCCAGGGGCTCCATTTGAAACACGTATATGCAGCTTGGATTCGATATTGACATAACAAATTCAGAATACGTAAGCTGATCAACACTCACAAGCTCAATTTCCACAAATGTTCTTAGAAAATTGGTCAGTGATGTTGAAAATTGTCTTGCATAACCTTCATGAAGATTCTGCAGCGTTCTCATCTGATCCTTTGAAACCCTGTCGGGTCTTCTAAAGTCATACAGCGAGAGTGCTTTGTCAGAATCACCGGATTCATAATCTGAATCCAGATCCATTGAAGAAGCGAATTCATCGTTGTCACTGCCCGATGACACAGCGTTCAATAACGCATCGACTTCTTCCTGGGAAAGAATATCACTCACAGTTTACCCCTGGATTACTGTATTATATATTCAACAAATAACACATCCCTCACCTCACCCACTCTGGGGGGCAGGGAATTGTTTATCAGCCTGAGGAGATCTTTTCTGATTTTGTCTCTTGCATCAGGTTCTGTAACCTCAAAAAGTGTCAGTTTTGAAAGATGCCCTAAAAACAAATCACGTAAGCGAGGTGCCCGTCTCTGAAGTTCTGCTCCAAGCTGAGGATATCTGTCACTATCGTACTCAAAAATAATTGATGCTTTCAGGAAGCGCTCACCATCGGTGCCGGCAATGTTCACTACCCCCTCAATAGGCGCCTCTGTGATTGCACCTATCTCAGTAGCCTGCTCCATTGCCACCCGAAGGGAATCCTCCAGAGCCCTTGCAGCTTTCACATCCGGATCTTCCGGCCTGGTTACCTGAAAAAGGAAAAATGCCATTACAGAGTTGAGGATAAGTACCCCAGCCAAAATAGCGAAAAACAGAGGCTTGTTTCCTTTTGCAGGGGCTTTGGCACTTTTTTCCGCACCTGCATTTTCCTGTGCATCATTTTTTTTGTTCATATTTACGCTCCAAAATGAATCTATCTCTATGAAAAATATTAACTTCTATCTCGTTTCTCTATATAATCGACATAAATTTCTATTCTTCGGTTAATCCGTCTGTTTTCTGCCGATGTATTTGGCACCAAAGGCCTGTACTCCCCATAACCCACAGCACTTAAATTTGCAGGATTGATCCCTCCCTGCTGAGCCAAAAACTTCACCACATTCAGTGCCCTTGCAGCAGATAGCTCCCAGTTTGAGGGGAAACGTGGGGTGCTGATAGGTATATCATCGGTGTGACCCTCAACCCTGATCTGTGTTTCAGGCACTCTGCCTATGGTAGCAGCTATATCGTGAAGTGTCTTTATAAGCTCGGGTTTTATATCTGCCCTCCCTGATTCAAACCCCACAGGATCGGCAATTTTTATGGCAATCCCGCTCTCAGTAACTTCCACTTTTATAGCCTCATCCAGATTGTCTCTTTGCACCGAACGGCGTATTCTCCGTGCGGCATCTATCGCCATACGCTTATTCTGCTCATCCCCTCCGAGCCGGGGGACAAGGATATCTCTGGTGATCAAAATGGATGGAAAAGATTCCAGCACACCACTGAAAGCGTTCTGAAAAGAGGAAGCTGCCACATGGAATTTGGCCGGATCGATTGTGGACATCGCAAGCAGCATAACAAAAAAGCACAGCAGCAATGTACACATATCCCCCCATGTGGTCATGAAGGCAGGTGCGCCCTTAGGCGGATCTTCTTTTTTCTTCTCTCTTGGCATAAGGCTTAAGCAGTCCTCTCTTTTAATGCAGAAGCCCTAAGTCCCGGTTCAAGAAAGGCGGTAAGCTTCTGTTCCACAATTCTTGGGTTGTCACCTGACTGCAGAGACATAATCCCCTCAAGCATCAGCTCTTTAATCAAAATCTCTTTTCTTGAATACCCCTTGAGCTTCTCCACGATCGGCAGACACACCACGTTTGCAAGCAAAGATCCATACAGCGTAGTGATCAGAGCCACGGCCATATTGGGCCCGATAGATTCCACATCAGACATACTACCAAGCATCAGAACCAAACCGATAAGAGTCCCTATCATTCCAAAGGAGGGCCCCATGGTGGCCAGAAAATCAAATAGTTTAACCCCCTCTTCATGCCTCGATTCCGTGAAGGAGATTTCAGTACTGAGGATATCTTTTATCAGTTCCGGCTCTGTGCCGTCAACCGCAAGCTGAATCCCCTTTTTCATAAATTCATCTTTGATCTCAAGAGCCCTGGCTTCTAGTGCAAGTATCCCCTCTCTGCGCGCCTGCTCGGCAAAGCCCACCAACTGCTGTATAATCTCCACCGGTGCCGAATTGGTTACAAAAAACGCATTCTTCACTACACCAATGGAGTTGAGGATTTTACTTGCGGGAAATGCAGCAACAGTGGCAGATATAGCTCCCCCGATAGCAATAAACAGTGACGGCGGGTCGATAAATGCTCCCAGATTGGGGAGTTGAATACCGAATAGAATCAAAAATATCGCACATGCGAATCCAATAATCGTGGCCAGGTCCATACTGCCCGACTCCTTTTCCGGTCAAAGTTTCAATCCTGATTTTTCTCGTAACTATCTTTACTGCTACCATCAGATTTCACAATCTGTATGGTCTGATTACAGAGCTGTCGATATTTGATTGCTTTGCGCACCAACTCCTCGATGCTGTTTTGGACCATTAGTTTCCGTCCGGTTGTGAGAGTAATCATCGTATCCGGAGTGGCCTCAACCGTTTCTATCAGATCGGCATTGAGAATAAACTCCTGATTATTCAAACGTCTAAGCGCTATCACAGCTCTCTCCAGAATAAAATGTAACGTCTTATAAATTATAGTTTAATTATCATTATATCATCTTCGTAACTGAAGATGCAACAATCAATTATTACTCTTTAACCCTTAAATTAAAGTGACCGTGAGGAGGAACAGCACTAAGCTGCTCCCCCCTCCCCTTTAACTGCGTCAACGTACAAGCTGAACAAGTTCCTGAAGCAAAGAGTCACTGGTAGTGATCACTCTTGCATTTGCCTGATAACCACGCTGGGTTGTGATCATATCGGTAAACTCTGTAGCAAGCTCGACATTTGACATTTCAAGCGAACCCGGTTTGATTTTGGTTGAAGAACTGATTCCGGGCCTAAGCATTACCGCTTCACCAGAATTGTTGGACACAGCAAACATACTGTCACTGACCCTCATCAACCCTGCGGGATTGTTAAACTCAGCCACATGTATCAGGGCTATCGATTTATTCACACCATTGGAATATATTCCGCTGATTTCACCCTTTTCATCGATAGAGATCTCCTGAAGTCTTCCCATTGGGTATCCATCCTGTTCACGGGCCACAGTGGTTGATGGTGCACGGAACTGAGTTATACCTTCGAAAGAGCCGGGAGTCCCGACATTTAAGTTTAATGACACCACATTTGAACCGTTCATCGGATCAAAACGGAATGATGTGGCTGAATCATCATAAGTGAATGAAGAGGGAGATCCATCCTGACCAAAAGTCATTCTACCACTGTTTCCGCCTATAATCTCCTGCCCGCCTTCGGTTGAAATCTCCCAGAGCCACTCACCGGGCTGACCAGAATGGGTGAAAGTCATAGTGAGGGTGTGAGCATCTCCGGACTGATCGTACACAACGATAGATGTATCATGCACACCAGTATCGCGGGCGGCCTGAATCTGTGTAAAACCCATATTTGCATTAAAACGGGTTGGCGCCGGAGGCTCGTTGTTGGAATCAGTTGCAGAGATTGAGACACTGGTGATTGCAAAGGCCTGCTCAGGTTGGCCCCGGATCACTATTGCTCCAGCAGGAACACGGTCACCGTCAATATCCGGCTCATTTATTGATACCGAGCGGTTGTTGTCAGCAGTTCCGTCTGTTGGAGGCAGATTGAATGCTTCCTGAATATGGGTAAGCAGATCCCCAATAGTTGTAACAGTATCAGGGTCAGCAGCATCGAGTGAGAACACTCTTCCGGATGTAGTGATAGCACTTCCCCCGACTGCTCCGTTAATATTTATACTATCCCCTACTTCAAGCCCGAGGGTTTGACCTGCAGCATCGTACACCTCATTGAGTGCATGGTTTTCCGTTGCAGGTGTGCGGATCCCGGCACTTGTTGCAACCTGCCCGGAAGGTATGGTTGGCGGAAAGCCAAAAGTGTTTGAGACATATGAGTTTGAACCAGGTCTTGAACTGCTGATCTGAAGATTGTTCACAGGTACACCGCCTGTCAGGGAGGTATCGATCTGAAGGTTTCCATCGGCTGTATCCACAGTTATAAACTCATTTACATTTTCAACCAGATAGGTCTGCAGAACATTAGCCAAATCCGCCAGTGTTGAATCCCTTTGAACCGTAAAACGCACAGGAGTTTCCCCCCCGGCTGCGATTGTCAGAACATCACCGGCTCTGATACCAAGACTGTTTCCGTTTTCATCAAAAAGGGAGGTCAATGTGTTTACACCTTCAGCTCTTGCGATAAACCGATTTGTGTGTGTAACTGTACCAAGACCATGGGAGTCGGAGTCGAGGTTTGACGAAAACTTAACTTCAGAGGTTTCTCTTGCAGGAGCTTTATCACCGTAAGGGATACGAATATCACCGATTCTGCTACCTGGAGGATAGGTTCCGTCGGCAGATGCCATCATACCCTGAAGCGTGAAACCGTTTGTAGGAGAAACAAGACGCCCATTGGCATCGAGCTGAAGCGCACCATTTCTGCTGTAAAATGTGCCCTCACCGCTTGAATAGGCAAAATATCCCCTTCCCTCCAAAGCCAGATCGGTGATCTGACCGGTTGTCTGAAGATTACCCTGAGTCAACATGCTGTCAATAGATCCGATTGACATTCCAAGCCCTACCTGAAGCGGGTTGGTTCCCCCTGCATTTCCCGCAGGACGAGTGGCACCCTGAAGAAGCTGCGACATTGATTCTTTAAAAGTGATACGGCCGGCCTTAAATCCGACTGTGTTAACGTTTGCTATATTGTTACCGGTTACATCCAGAGCTACCTGATGATTTCTCAAGCCACTGATACTGGAATAAAGCGATCTAACCATAACTGCCTCCTAATGGCTACAGCTTCGGCAGTTGCGAACCTAAATCACATCTGTCAGTCTGTGATTTCAATGCATCCACTCCCGATCTGGGAGCGGTCCTGCGTTTTTCGTTCAGCCCGCAATTACTGTGCTGTCTATGTTTGTAAATACATTGTCCCTAATACTCTCTCCATCCATAGCAGTTATAACAGTTTTATTGGGAATGTTGACAATGAAGGCCAAATCCCTGATTAATATCAAAGAATCCCGCGCCCCCTTGCCGGCAGCTCCCGAAACCGCATTTTCAAGTTTACTCATTATTTCCGGACTCATACTGATATTCCTGCTTTTCAGACGGGATACCGCATGCCCCGAAAACTTAAGTTCCTCAACTTTACTTTTTAATACATCCCTGAAAGCCGGTCCGTTACCTGTTCCGGCTGCCTTGCCACTTTCATTGGGTTGCAGCCTCGTGGGCGCTCCCTTTTGAATGGCTCCACTTCTATGTGCCTGTATCCTGCTGTTCAGATCCATCTGATTAGACTCCACAGAGCTCATACCGAAACCTCCGAAATATCAAGTATGTCCCTGAATTTGATTGTTCTTCCCTGCACTTTCAGCTGTACATCACCACCCAGGTTCGCCAACCCGTCAACCCTACCTTCAGTAAAGGCAAATGCACCGGACTCATTCTCTAGACCTACAAATTCGATCCCGTACTCCCCGGCTTCAGCGTAACCACCCGAATTAGTCTCACCATTCCAGCTCAACACTCCCTTGCCACTGCTATCGGTAGTAACCTGCAGAGTCCTTACAACTTCATTACCGCTGTTACGAATCGCAACGGTGATGGTCTGGTTGGGCTGTGCCTGAACAGCCACATTGTGCTGTTCAAACTCTGCGCCTCGGTGAGTGATGGTGTCCTGACGAACCCGTACCGATTTGCCCATAAGCGAAACGGCTGTCGATGGGGTAAGCGAATGAAGCGTTTGCCCCTTCTCCATAGAGACATCAAGCACATCTCCGATAGAAAGTTCTCTCCCCCCAATTTTTACCAATGCCCCACTGGAGGAGAACCTTACACCGGCGACCTTGTCCTGAACAAAAGCATAGAGGGAAGGATCCTCCTCCTGTCCTTCGATATGAATTTTGTATCTTCCGGACTGTGCCATCTGCCCATTGTCGGTCATCCCATCCCACTTCAAAGAAACACTGTTCTCTGCATCCTTTCCACTTGCAGTGAGCGTTCTGACCACCTCGCCATCCTTGTCAACTATTCTGACCGTACCCTCAGAAGAATTACCCAGATGGACATTTAACTGAACAGTTTCCCCTGCCCTTGCCACCCACTCAAGCTCAGTCTGGCGCATCCTGACCTCTTTTCCGATAAGGGAGACCGCAGATGAGTTCGAAACTGACTGGGCAGTGTACATCTGAGCATCCAGTGTGCCTTTAAAGGAATTGTCAAGTTCCTTTACCGCCTTTTCGATATTATCACTGCTCTCCAAAGCACGGAACTGAGCAAGCTGGGCAACAAACTCAGTATTCTCCATAGGATTGAGAGGGTCCTGATACTTCAGCTGTGTAACCAAAAGAAGCAGAAAAGAATCCTTTCCCATTTCGTCATTGGCATTTTTAAACAGATCGGTGTCCCGATCACCAGTCATCCTTGTTGAGTCAGGATCTATTGCTCCCCCGTCAATTGCAGCTCTGGCAGAGTAGATTTCTCTGGAAGGCCGCATAATGCTGTCGATATCACTGGTAAACACTTTCAATCACCTCCCTTCACGCGAAATATTCCATTGAATTGTTTCCATATCTTCGCCCCGTGTCAATACCATTTCTGATTTTTTCCCGGGAAGTGGTGTCCTGAACGTCATTTTCTTTTCCGGCATTCACAGCCACAGCACCCTCCTGGGTTTCAGAAACTTGCTGCCAGAGCCTCTCGGCATCCTGTTCATTACCACCACTCACATCGACACTGAACGCTCCGGCATTCAGATTTTGCTCCTCGAGAGCATCTTTGAGCATCTGAAGATTGTTCTCGATTATTTGCTTGACCTGAGAATTTTCCACCTGAATTCTGGCAGAAACCACTTCACCCTCCATCCTGATACTCAAGTGAACATCACCCAGGGACTCGGGACGAAGCTGAATTCTCAGCTCATGCACTCCAGATCTTACTGCGTTTTGCATTCTCTGTGCAATCTGCTTTACCATACTCTCATCAGAGATCCTGGATAACACCGACTCCAGTTTCGCCGATTGTGTCGAATGAGCACCATTTCCATTATCTGAGGAGATAGAAAATTGCGCAATCTGCATCTCTTCGGTTTCCACAGAATCGGGACTTTTTGCCAGGGCCAGATCTATAACCTCCGGCATCTTCAGCGACTCATTCACTGCGGCGCTTTCCTTATTCTCCGAAGCGACCTTCTCATGAGTATCGATTTTTAAAAGAGCTCTCATGATTGCGGAATCCATTTTCGGCTCCATCACCGGAGCATTCTGAACTTTTAGTTGTGCATCTTCACTTTGCCCTCCACCAATAAGAGCCTTGATTCTTGCGATTGCACCTTCAAGCTCTTCCTTAACCGGTTGAGTAAAATGGCCGAAAATACGTTTCGCCTCTGAGCCGGAAAGCTCCAGTTCTGAGGGATTCACAGCCTGATGAATTCCGGGAACAGTGTTGCTTTCAAAATTCAACGCCAACTGCTCCTGCACCTCTGCCCCAATACCCAGTGCAGTGAAACCAAGCTCCAAATGAAACTTCTCCTGCTGAACAGTCTTAAGCAAAAACCCTATCTCTTGGGAGTCCAACTTTATACTCCCCAGCTCAAGCCCCGTTCCCTCATCAAGTGCATTTTCAAGCATCGCTCCGATATTCTTCAACGCCCAAAGCATCTCTGCAAACTGCTCTGCAGCAGCACAACAAAACGCCTCCTCTGAAAGATCGTTAAAGTTCTCATTAACACTCAGATTGAAAACTGCTGACAACCGGAGCAAAGATGCCTTTATAAGCTCCACTGCCTGTTTGGAATTTTCAGTTTTTTTATCTGAGCAGAGAGAATTTTCAGGTTCTCTGTTTCTTAGACTTTGTTCAGAGGTAACCTTCCGACCCTCATTTGCAGACTTACTACTTCGGGCAGAGTGGTTTGCTGTTTTGTTTTCATTTGCAATACGTTCATACAGGTTGCTGAAACGGCAATCTTTCTGGCCCTTTCTTTCACCGAACCCCTGCACATCTTCAGGTCTTCTTGAAGATTGTGTTCGGTCCATCCGGTTTTTGCTTCCCGTATGATCTGCGGAAAAAGAAAACAAAATCGCATCGGATCTCATGCACTCACCCCCTTTCTACTTTTAAGTTACCCACAAAACCCCCCTTTAATTAATTACAGGCTCTCCGAGCATCCTGCTCAACCTCGAAGCCTTTGCTCTGCTCAAAGCAGCAAGGATTCTTCCCTTTTGCCTGTCATCATTAATGGAGGTCACTATTCTCAGCGCAAGCTCATCATCAAGAGTTTCGATGATTGCAGCAGCTTCTGCTGGCCTCATCGCCCCGTATAGTCTTGCAAGCTCTCTTACCCTGTCTTCATCGAGACCGGCACCCTTATCCACCAGAGTCTCCAGACTGCTGCGTTTTTCTGCTAACCGTTCTCTTTCCCTGACAATTTCTCTCTGAAGAATATCGAGTCTCTCTTTCTGGGCCTGATTTCTGGCACGCTCCTCTTCCAGTTGAGCCCGCTGCTGCTGAATTGCCAGAAAAGTTTTGGTATTCACCGCAGCAAGCGAATCTCTTCTGGAGCTCTGACGAACCGTCTCGATCTGTTTAAGCCTGCTTTCAACATCTCCGGAGGGACCAAATTCTATTCGGGCAGTTCCGGTCAGAAAAAGGATAAGCAGATAAATGATCGGAAACGAAACACACATCACTACAGCAATGGCGATAATGTCTTTCAATCTGAGGTTCATAATTGTTTTTTTCCTTCATTAGACAATTTGCGCATTTAAGAGATATGCAATCCCTATGCCACACCCTGAACACAAACAGCACCACAGTCTTAATGCTTTTAAAATCAACACACTACATACTAACCAATCGATATCACAAAATTCAATCGGTACAGATTATCAGCAGCAAAGGGCAGCATATTCCCCTGCCGGGGAAAAGTTTTCCCTTGAACTCCCCCTCTCTTTTTAGGGAGTGTTGTTGCTTTTGAAAACAGAAAGTAAACAATTAGATTTTTTTCTCTGATTCTCAATAATAAGCCGCTCACTTATACGAAGTAACTGATGTGTAAGGAGAAAAAACGGTTTTTTTTAAGGTTTATGCAAACCAAAGCACACACCTGCTATATTTATTGTTATATTTGTATACATAAAAACCCTCAGGAGTGATCAAAGCCGTAGAATTAACTTTTTCCAGCACCCCCCTGGTTACCAGGTTTTGCTGTAACAGTGTGAGTAAACTATATTTATGAAATATCCTTATACACCCGACAGTCCCCTTATACTCGCATCATGCTCACCGCGCAGAAGGGAAATACTGTCGCAAATGGGGTTAAGTTTTGAATGTGCAGATCCGGATATTGGAGATGAGCGATCTTATCTGGACACTTCTGATCTGGAGAATTCCCTACGCACTCTTGCTTCTGCGAAAGCCAAATCAGTTGCGGGTAAAAATCCCCGGGCTCTGGTTCTTGGAGCTGATACTATAGTGGTAAAAGAGGGAGAGATTTTTGGCAAACCAGGCAATAAAGAAAACGCTTTTAAGATGCTTAAGAAGCTCTCCGGTTCAGATCATCTTGTTATAACGGCGGTATCTCTTGAATGCCTGGAGGAGCAGTTCTCCCTTTCAGTTGCAGAGAAAACCAGGGTGGTTTTCAGAGATCTGAGTGATGAAGAAATAGAAGCATATCTTACATCGGAAGAATATCGTGATAAAGCCGGTGCATATGCGATTCAGGGGAAAGCGATGGTTTTCATAAAAAGAATCGAAGGTTGTTACTATAACGTGGTGGGACTGCCAGTCACAGCCACACTGGAATTAATTAAAAGGTTTATTGCACGAAAGGAATCTTTAGATGTCCGATAAAACAGAAAACACCTACTCAGCCGAGGAATCAAATGACCGGGTGGGAGACATCCTTAGAAAAGAACGAATCACTCGCCGCATAGCAATAGAGACAATTGCTAAAGACCTCAAGCTTAATGTCAAGTATATTAAAGCACTTGAGTCAAGTGATTTCAATTCACTTCCGGCAGACCCCTATATACGGGTTTACCTGCGTTCACTGGCAAAATACCTCTCGCTTGATCCCGAGGAGATCCTCTCTACCTTTTACAAAGAAAAAGGTATCAGCTCTGAGATGGAGAAAGGGAGCTCTTCCAAAATTCAGGTCAGCATGCAGGACACAGAGATTAAAAAACAAAACCCGACCTTCATTTTTGCCATCATACTGATTATTCTCTTTGGAGCGTTCATTTTCATAGCCAACAGAAGGGGCTGGATATCAACTCCAGAGGATCACTATCAGTACAGCTCAACACAGGAGGAAGCAGATCAGGAGTTGCTCCCGGAGGACAGCCTTGCAGTAATCCCTGTTTCTATTGAGGCAGACACCACCGAAGAAGAGTCTCCGGAAGAGGCGCAGCCTGCAGAACCGGTTGAGATGAATCTTGAACTCAGTGCCCAAAGGGATTCTGTCTGGGTACAGGTTTTCAGTGACGGGCAGTCGTGGAAAAATTTCATCAAACGCAACAGCCCCCGCACATTTACGGCCGTGGACAGTTTCAATGTCCACGTTGGCAACAATTCTCTTCTGGATATCAAATTTGACGGCGAACCTCTAAACCTGGGCGGTTCAGGCGTAGTCACCTTTAAACTTGACAGAGAAACTCAGGAAACCTGGCCTCTGAGCAAATGGAACAGGGTTTTCAGAGGACGACTGTAAATCAGAATGTGGATAGATATCCATGCACACCTGTTTGATCTCTCACCACAAGAGCTAAAAAACTGTATCGGTGAAGCTCAGAGAAGTGGTATTTGCAGAGTCATTAACAATTCTGTCTCCTTAAGCACGGCTGAAACGGTTATCCGGCAATGCCACGAGAGTCAGCCGTTGCTCAAAGGTGCCGTGGGCATATCCCCTTTTGATGTAAAAAACCAGCCTGCTCACTGGCTCTCCCAACTGAAAAAACTGGCTGAAGACAAACATGTTATTGCTGTCGGAGAGATTGGTCTTGATACCAGCAATCCCGTTTATCCACCCTATGATGAACAGCTTCCTTTCTTTTTACAACAGCTTGAGCTTGCAGCAGAGCTTGATTTGCCAGCCCTGGTTCACTCCCGCGGCGCGGAATCGCAAGTAGCGAAAATCTGCAGGGAAACTGGCGCAAAAAAAGTCATCTTTCACTGTTTTACCGGAGACAGAGCCGCTCTGGATTACATACTGGAGAGCGGATACCACATCTCCATCTCCGGAATTGTAACATACAAAAATTCACATCTCTCCGGGATTGTTCCCAGTATTCCCACAGACAGACTCTTTATCGAAACCGATACCCCATACCTTTCCCCGGTTCCCAAACGAGGCAAACCAAACACTCCGGCCAACCTAATGTATACCGGAAATCACATTAGCAAACTTCTCAATACAGAGCCGGATCTGCTTGAGCAGACAATTATTGACAACTACAAAAAAATGTTTAATGAAGATCCCGGGTAAATTTTCTTTAAACTACTCCTAACCTTATAATATTTTATAATTAACATAAACAGGATGTAAATTATGCTGATTTGGTCAATATTTTTTGTTGTTATGCTGATCTTTGCCATAGTCCTGATTTTTTATCTCAATGTAGAACTCAATGAAATGGATAAGAAGGTCAGCGAACTGGCCTCGGATTTAGAGAAACATTATGAAAACTGAAGAAGTAATCTCACTTATCAATAATGATGTCAGAGGTTTGAAAAAATATCACCTCAACAGGCAGGATGCAGAAATCAAGCTTAACCAGAACGAAAACCCATACGACTGGCCACTGCAGATAAAGGAAAAAGCAGCATCGTTTTTTACCCAGCGACCCTGGAACAGGTACCCTGATTTCATTCCCGATCAGCTAAAATCCCAACTGGCAGAGTATGCCGGTGTAGAAGCGCAAAATATCATAGTCGGTAACGGCTCAAATGAGATGCTTTTAGTGCTTTTACTATCTTTTGTTAAAAAAACAACATCGGTTACCTTATCCACTCCCACATTTACCGTCTATAATCTTCTTGCAAGCGGAATGGGAGCATCCACCACAAGCATTAATCTTAAAGAGAACCTTCAGTTTGATACAGAGGCAATTTGCAAGGCGGTTGAAAAGGATCCCGGCACTGCTCTCATCCTCTGCTCTCCCAACAACCCAACCGGAAGCACACTTTCCAAAGAAGATATAACGGGAATACTTGGGGTTCACAAAGGTATTTGCATACTTGATCAGGCCTATGTTGAGTTTGGGGGATACGATGCAATTGAGTTGTTGAAAAGATATCCCAATCTGATTATTACCCGTACATTTTCCAAAGCAATGGCTGGAGCAGGGCTGAGAACTGGTTACATGATCGGTACAGCGGAAATCATCTCGGAAATAAACAAAATAAAGCTGCCTTACAACATTAACTTCTTTTCCGAATACGCAGCTTCTCTTATGTTGCAAAACCGCAACTTACTTCGCCACAGTATCGATACCACTATAGAGCAGCGCAGCGAGCTGTTTGATTTTCTTAACTCACAGCCATTCGACTCTGTGTACCCAAGTGAGGGAAATTTTATTCTGGTGAGAAGCAAAATGAAAGACAAAATGTTTGATTTTCTGGTGAAAGACGGTATTCTGATACGGGATGTATCCACCTATACCATGCTTGAGAATTGTATGAGAATAAGTATCGGAACACCGGAAGAAAATAAAAAGCTCAAAGAGAGTCTCAGAAAATTTTTCCTGAACCACTAAACAAGTCATAAAAAATCGAATAATACAAAATCACAATATTACGAATCTCTTGTTCCGATTAAGGAGAGGAAATGGCACGTTCTTCACATGTAAAACGCACGACAGGTGAAACCGATATAGTTTTGGATCTTATCATAGAGGGTGATGGTAAGTCGGTAGTAAACAGTGGGAACGGTTTTTTTGATCACATGCTGACACTTTTTTCAAAGCATGGTCTTTTCAACCTTACACTCACCTGCGAGGGAGACACCCACGTTGATTTCCACCACAGTGCCGAAGATATCGGGATCTGTCTCGGAATGGCATTCAAGGAAGCGCTTGGTGACTGTAAGGGAATCTTTCGCTATGCAACTTTCTATATACCCATGGATGAATCTCTGGTAAGAGTTTGCCTGGATATTTCCGGACGACAGAATCTTGTATACAATGTTCCTCTGCAGGACAGGGTTATCGGCAGCTTTGAATGTGATCTTGTTGAAGATTTCTTTAAAGCTTTTACAGATCACTCCCGCATAACTTTACATGTAGACCTTTTGCGAGGACGTAACAGCCATCACTCAGTTGAAGCTGTGTTCAAGGCGTTTGGGAAAGCTCTTTCACAGGCCTGCAGCATAAATGCACGCGCCGCCAATGAGCTGCCGACAACTAAAGGTATTCTGTAAACCAGAATACTGCTGTAATTATTGGTAGTGTTTTTTATTTCAGCTTTTTGCATTCCCGAGAAGCAGAGAGCTGAAAAAAAATTCAGCTGTTTCTGCAAGGATCCGTTCAAAACAAGAAATTCCGGTCGTGCAAATATTTTCCGGGAAAACGGAAATATATCTCTGTCCAGATGCGTACTTCATACTCTTGTTCAGAACTACCCTCATACACCCCTCTGGCAATGAAAACCGCATGGGTTCTTAATGTTGCCGATCCGGTGCTGTTTATAAAATGAGGAAAAATATAGCCTTTTGCTGTTTTTTATTGTAGTTTTATAGTACATTGTTAATATAATGTTTATGATGAATCATTTGCTTGCTT
Organism: Chitinispirillum alkaliphilum; assembly: GCA_001045525.1. Lineage (NCBI taxonomy): Bacteria > Pseudomonadati > Fibrobacterota > Chitinispirillia > Chitinispirillales > Chitinispirillaceae > Chitinispirillum > Chitinispirillum alkaliphilum. The sequence goes on from LDWW01000018.1 coordinate 50,170, forward strand.
GATAATTGAATTTTATGTTAAAAGGAGGAACTATGTACAGAGGCAAGTTCCTGATTACCGGAATCGTTTGTACTGCTGTGATTTTCGGATGTTCAAATACAGAAGAGCCTGTCGACAAAGAGTTTACAGCCGTTCCCAGAGTTGCAGAAAGTTTCGAAACCGATACCAGAGATGTATTCGATGAATTTTTTCAGGAAGACAGTCCATCTGCAAAATCAGAGGAAGTCAAAAGAGAGCCGCAAACCAAGTCTCCAATTCAGGAAGTAAGGTTCACTGAAAGCGGCCGCTATGTGGTGCAGGTTTCAACCGTTGGTGAACGCAGATCAGCAGAAAAGCTTATATCTGATCTGGAAAACCGCGGCTACCCTGCATACATTGCAGAAGTGGAAAACCCCACTCCTCAGCTATACGGGGAATATTACAGAGTAAGAATTGGTGGATTTACAGGTGTATCACAGGCCAGAGCATTTGGTGAAAATGTTCTCCGCAATGAAGGTCTGGACTTCTGGGTTGATAACAGAGCAAACGACAATGTTGGTATAGTAGGAAGCGGTTTTGGCACTACTGAATCTACCTGGAGCTCTGAGCCCACTCCAAGAACAACAACTCCCTCTACAGGATCCGCTTGGGAAAACACCACACCTTCAGCAACCCCGGTCTCTGATCCATCACCAAAACCTGCTGAAGAGCGTACTATTACTTCACAGCCTGCAGAACCTGAACCAACTGAAAAGCAGACAGAAACTTTACCCCCTCCTCCCCCACCGGAGCCGGCGACAACAGATGATTCACCATCAAACGGCTGGGGAACTGACGACTGGGGATCTGGCTGGTAAACTGAACATTTACTACGAATAATGGTAAGGTTTTGCCCTCTTCCGGGCAAAACCTTTTTTTTCTGAGGATTCAAAAAAACATGATCAAAGTTGCTTTACAAAATCTTGGCTGCAGTAAAAATCTGGTAGATGGTGAGAAGATACTACATTTTCTCACTTCCAACGGACTGGAATTTACTGAAGATCTGACACAAGCTGAAATCATAACAGTAAACACCTGTGCCTTCATCAAAGAAGCTCAGGAGGAGGCCATCGGAACTATTCTTGACATGGCCCAGTACAAAAATAATGGCAGGTGTGAAAAACTGATTGTATGTGGCTGTTTTTCAGAACGCTACCGCGAGAAAGTCAGACAAGAACTTCCTGAAGTTGACATTTGGGCCGGGGTACAGGATTGGCAAAATGTACTCAAAGAGGTGGTTTCTGCAAAAAACATTTCCACCTCCTTTGAGCGACGGTTGTTTGAACCAGTTTCCACACAGCATCTCAAAATCGCCGAAGGATGCTCGCACAGATGCTCATTTTGTGTGATTCCTTCAATCAGAGGAGATTACAAAAGCAGAACACAGCAAGATATCCTTGCGGAAGCAAATTGGCTGTATCAGAAAGGAACAAGAGAACTGATACTTGTGGCTCAGGACACTTCCAGATACGGCTTTGACAGAAATGATTCCCTGGTTAATCTGTTGCAGACACTCCTTTCAGAAACCGATTTCCCCTGGATACGTATGATGTATCTTCACCCTCAGTTTGTAACAGATGAACTGCTTCAGCTCGTCGCTTCGGATAAAAGAATATGTCCCTATTTTGATATCCCGCTTCAGCACATTGCTGACCCTGTACTAAGAGGTATGGACCGGCGCCCTCTTTCAGATGGAATTTACAAGCTTATCAACCGTATACGGAGTTTTGTTCCTGATGCCGGGATACGCAGTTCGTTTATACTTGGATTTCCAGGTGAAACCGAGGACCATTATAAGGAACTCAGAGATTTCATCGAATTTGCACGTTTCGAAAAACTCGGTGTATTTCCCTTCTCTGCCGAAGAAGGAACAAAGGCCTGTGATATGCGCCCCCGTCCGGGAAACAATACCGTCGCGCGGCGTTGCGAAGAACTTATGGCTGTTCAGCGCGAGATCAGCAGGGAGATTCTTGAGTCCCGGGTAGGATCGGAAACCGAAATCATTATCGACCGTGTAAGTGATGATCCTGATTTTAATTTTGAAGCCAGAACCAGACTCGATGCACCTGAGGTAGATGGGAAAGTTTATCTCAATTTCGGAAGTTTTGAACCGGGTACAATTCTTAAGACAAGGATCATCGGGGCATCAGATTATGATCTCTATGCACAGGAGATTTAATGTTGAATTGAAATTTGGATTGCTCACAAATTATTTTACCGCCACAGCAATTTCCAGATGAAATTGTCGATCTACGGTATAAAGCCAAAAACAGGTCAGTTTAAAAAAGGAGACCTACTATGCCCACTTATGATTATGAATGCCAAAAGTGTGGTTTTGTGTTTGAAGAATTTCAGAGTATCAGTGCAGATCCTCTCACAGACTGCCAAAAAGAGGGCTGCGACGGGAAAGTGAAGAGATTGCTCTCTGCGGGGGCAGGATTTCTTTTCAAAGGCAGTGGTTTCTACATTACAGATTACCGCTCAGAATCTTACAAAAAAGGTGCACAGGCAGACAGCTCCGGTTCCACCGGTTCATCATCAGGAAGTTCTTCCACATCTACTTCAAAATCATCTTAATCCTGAAAATAGCACATAATGTTTATTGATGAAACAACAATAGAAGTATCTGCAGGGAATGGCGGCAACGGCTGCCATTCCTACGAAAGACTCAAATACAAGCCCAAAGGACGTCCCGATGGAGGGGATGGGGGCAGAGGGGGAAATATTTATGTTCTTGCCTCCTCTATGGTCCACACACTTCAGGATGTAGCCTACAAGCGTCATTACAAGGCTCAAAGAGGAGCTCATGGCAAAGGCTCACGTAAAACCGGAAAAAGTGGTGAAGATATATGCATTAAGGTCCCGCTGGGAACCGTTGTATATGATAATGAAACCAATGAAATAATTGCAGACTGTGTGCAGGAAAAAACAAAAATCACAGCTGCTAAAGGGGGACGCGGCGGAAGAGGAAATGCAGCTCTGGCTTGTCCCAGAAACCCCAATCCAGAACGCTGCGAAGAGGGTAAACCGGGCGAAACAAAAAAATTGCGTCTCGAACTGAAAGTTCTGGCAGATGTGGGGCTTGTGGGCAGACCCAACGCGGGTAAATCCACACTGCTGTCTACAATTTCACAGGCTCGCCCCAAAATAGCCGATTATCCTTTTACTACCAAGGAACCAAATCTTGGCATTATCAGACTACCCGATATTCATCAATCATTCGTAATGGCAGATATTCCCGGACTTATCGAAAAATGTCATGAAGGCAAAGGGCTTGGAATCCGCTTTCTAAAGCATATAGAGAGAACAAGGGTACTTGCGATAATGGTGGAAGCGATATCTGAAGATCCGCTCAAGGATGCCTCCGTTTTACTTGAAGAGCTTGCACACTACAGCGAAGCACTTGTGGAAAAACCCAAATGTTTCATACTCACTAAAACAGATCTTCTGTCTGAAGAGGAAAAAGAAAGCAAAACTCCACAGGGATGGCTATCGATGTCTGCAGTAACAGGCGAAGGTGTAGAAAAAGTGATCAGAAAACTATGGGAGATGCTTGGAGAATCCCCTATAGAGGATGGCACATTATAGTTTTATTCAGTACTGAATTCCTTTCACGTAAAAATCAAAGGATTAAATCATGCGATATAAACCATTTCTTTTTGTGCTCCTTCTCTCTGGAACTCTCTTTTCCCAGGCAACCACAATAGTCGCCTCCAGACCCACTCACTATTTGTTCACTCCGACAGCCTATGTCAACGAACCATATCATCTGGTTCTTGGGTTTCGTGAAATCTCGTACGCCTTCCCGGGGAACCTGCAAATCCAGGCATCACTTTTTGATAATATAGGACGAATCAACCTGGGTGCAAAGTACGGAGTCGCAGAAAATATGGCAATCGGTGCAGGTATGGCGCATTCACTTATGTACCCCTGGACTGGAGGACACGGTATACGCAGATATCACAGCCCCCGATTCGGCATTTTCTTTACTCTCGGAGTAGTCCAGAATCCGGAGATGGAGGCGGCACTCACGTTCCATTCTCAGATTGGTAACAGTTTCTCTGTGGGGTGTGATTTTGGGTTAAAGTATACACCTGTGGACGTGTGGTCATTTATGGCTGAAGTCGGAACATCATTTAATCTGAGTGAACCAAGATTTTATCTCAATACTATTGGCGGAATAAGAATACATCCCCCGAATTTACCGTTTCTGAATTTTGACCTGGGAATTAACTTAACAGAATTCTCACCCGGGAGTGGCGTAAATATTGGGGTTTACATTGATTTTATCTTTGCAATGATTACAATGTAGATTTTAAATAGTACAAACGATTTTACCTGAATAGAGTAAAACCCGGGAGACCTGCCCGGGTTTTCTGTTTTTCTTACCTTTGCTTGCTCTTGGATTAATGCTCCATTAGATTTACCTAAACTGATCCATTTTCCCTGAGCAGGGACCAGATCTGATCAGACTTACCTTTAATACCAAGTAGTTGCTTTTCAGTAATACTCTGCTCCCCGTCACAAAGTGCATTTGCAGGATCGTTATGTGTCTCTATCAATAACCCATCCGCCCCCGCAGCAACCGAAGCCAGTGAAGCCCCCAGCACATTTGCTCTGTAACCGGTTGAGTGGGATGGATCAAACACTACCGGCAGATTGGATTCCCGCTTCAAAACTGTAATCGCTCCTATATCAGGGGTAAAACGTTGAAACTTTTCCTCTTCAAATGTTCTTATTCCCCTGAGGCACAGAATCACATTGGGATTTCCGTTAGCTACAATATACTCCGCAGCAAGCAGAAAATCCTTTAGAGTGGAAGAATCACCCCGTTTCAATAGAACTGGTTTTTTGTTGTCTTTGGTCAGCATTGCAAGTTCCTGAAGAAATCCGTAGGATTTCATATTCCGGGCGCCCACCTGAATAATATCTGCATACTCTATAACGTTTTCAAGTACATTATGCTTCTCCAAAGTACCGTCTTCAGTTACATGCCTGTGAAGCCCTGTTGCCTCGGTGATTATTTTAAGCCCGTATTGTTCCCTGACTTTGGCAAGAAGCTTGAGCCCCCTTAGCCCCATTCCCTGAAAACTGTATGGGGATGTTCTTGGCTTATATGCACCACCCCGCATTATCCGTATCCCCATGGAAGATATGTAGGATGCTATAATCATCACCTGCTCCTCTGTTTCAAGAGAACAGGGACCGGCCATGTAGGCGATCTCTTCACCACCAATCGTGACTCCCCCTACATCAACCACTTTAGATGCAGCGGAATACTCCCTGGAAACAAGTTTATATGGCTTTGAAATACGAATTACCTTATCAACTCCATCCAGCTCCCCAAAGTAACTCTCCTCAACACCGGACAGGTCACCAAGTATACCGATAATATCAATGCCCGTAGTTCCGTGAATAATTTCGTAATCAAAACCAGCCTGCTTTATTTTATTGAGTACTTTTTTCTCCTGATCAGGACTGGCGTCCTTATGCATATGAATTATCATCTGTTATAATCTCCTTTGCCAGCATTTTAGTTTTCTATTATAATCCCGTATCTCTCGCCCCATAAAGGCACACACTCTGTCAGAGTTGAGGAGAAGTATCCTTTCGCTCAAAGTGCAACGGAATCCGGAAACTGAGCGATTCTCTCAATAGCGGAAATTTAATATACTTTCTACACATCGAAAAGTTGAGTTTGGCTCTAACCTTAGCAAGGCTAAATAAAAATCTCAGTGACGGAACCATAAAAAGTGTTGTATAGAATCGACCTGAAAGTGGCTATATGTTCAGGCTCTTAAGACAGGGAGCCGGCCGCACCGGCACCCCTGAGTAGAGGGGGCGTCTTCAAAAGCAACACCCAGATACCTTTTGCAGTGTTAAATCGTCTTTTTTCCATATGCACGAATCATTACGTCACAGTTCAGTTACCCGCCGCAGGATCTGCTTTACAACCTCCCGTATACCATCCTGAAGAATTGTCTCGGCATGTCTGGTGGTATTAATTGCAGCACGCTCATTATAGCTTTCTATAATGAATGTGTGCAGAACAGTTTTGTCACTGGGATTGATAATCTTTATTTCCATCTTTATGTTTGATCCCATGACCCGGTGAAGAAATTTTGGTTCTTCATTAAGCTGGAATTTTATAATAGTGACATCTACTATAAAATCAGCAGAACTGATATCCTCTGCAATAATTTCACGACTGGTAAAGATATTTGTCAGTGAACGTTTTACTGCGATATCTGGCTCTGGCACAGATACAAGCGGAGCCTGAAGATTGCGTCTGATTCTGGTATAACCGACAACAGCAGAATCACTCATATCAGAAGCATTTACTACGGTTCCGATAAAAAACTTTCTGAATCGGCTGAAACTCAACTCTGAATCAATGCTGTCTATTACAGGATCTATAGCTATTGCAGAGGCAAAGTTTGTATTGGCAGACACCAAAACTGTAAAACACAGAATGGTTATAACTGTAAGTCTTCTGATCATGAGGCAGATCTCCTGTAGTGTTTGATTTTCAGGTAATACTGGTTATGTAAGATGTGTGGTAACTTTGAGTGTATATAATAAAGATAAAATCAGGGGCATCAAAATTTCTGCTGTAACCTTAAATTTTTTCAGACGTGTCCTGAACAATAGAGGATCGGGCATTGATATATATAATAAAACCCGGTAAGTGGCAATCACTTCCGGGTTTCTAACAATTACGGCAACTCACTCTTCCCTACTCGTTGCGGTACATTTTGAGCCGTTTACTTCTAGAAGAATGTTTGAGTCGTCTGAGGGCTTTTTCCTTAATCTGTCTTACTCGTTCTCTGGTGAGATTAAACCTCTGACCGATTTCTTCCAGAGTGTGAGCGATATCTTCACCGATTCCGAAGTATAACTTCACCACCTCTTTTTCTCTTTCCGAGAGAGTGTCCAGAATTTTATCAATCTCTTCCTGGAGAGAAATACCCATAATGCCATCATCGGGACGGGACTGATTTTTATCCTGCAGGACATCAAGCAGTTTTGAATCCTCGCCCTGAAGCAACGGAGCATCCAGTGACATATGGCTATTGCCGATTTTTATGGTCTCCTGAATCTCATTTTCATCAAGAGAAAGATCCTGGGCCAGTTCCTGGACATTGGGCATACGACGATATTTTTGTTCGAGTCGTCCCTGAGCTTTTCCAATTTTGTGTATAGCCCCGACTCTGTTGAGTGGCAGTTTGATAATTCTAGACTGCTCAGCCAGAGCCTGAAGTATAGCCTGCCTAATCCACCATACGGCATAGGAGATGAATTTGAAATTTTTCTTCTCATCAAACCTTTTAGCCGCACGTATCAACCCCAGATTACCTTCATTAATAAGATCACTCAGAGGTAATCCCTGGTTTTGGTAGTTTCTGCAGACACTTACCACAAATCGCAAATTGGCTCTGACCAGTTTTTCCAGAGCTTTGCGATCTCCCTTTCTGATCCGCACAGCCAGAGCAGCTTCCTCCTCCAGCTTCAGTGATTTGTTCTTGCTGATCTCTTTGAGATAAAGAGCAAGGGAGCCTTCTTCAGTAATAAATTTGCTGTCATTTTGAATTGGTGCCATATTCTTCCTACAAAATTTTCTTGATATAATCCTTAAATATAAACCTTGCCTATTCTTATTTCCAACAACTACTGTCTACATAATATATTTTTATTACAATGTTTCCAACTCGTCATGAAATACTCGCTAATTTCAAGAATCCGGTGTACACAGACCACCCACTGTTACCGGGGTTAAAGACATTTTGCTGTCTTGAGACCTGGAACGATCAACCGGTATTGGAATTATCCAGAGTTAATATCAAAATACATTCGATTGATTACCTTGCAAGCTCAGACACAGCCGCAAGAAATTTTAACACTGTTCCACTGAAATTTCAACAAGATTGTTTCAGGTTGTGGTATCAGGTTGATGGAACCGGTATTCTTCAGAACGTTACCCGCAAGAGCTTTGGAACTGCGCGCCCGGGTTTGCTGGGTGTGATGGGACGTGGCGAACGTCACAGCTATCTTCATCAAAAGGGAAACTTTGAGTGTTTTCAGATCCTTTTCTCTCTTAATCCAAGTACTACAGCAAAATGTTACTGGAACACCGAAATAGAGGGTAAATTGAATCTGGATGAAAACTACAGGCTCTTTTTTGAGAACCTGGTTTTTGATCTGCTCTTTGTAATCTCATCAAAACGTGAAATTCTGGGCCTTGCCACCATCTCCAGACTACTTGAGATTCTGGTTATACTGTTTAAGAAAAATCTGCTTTTGATCGAAGAGTCCCAGTTTCCCAAAAACAAGGCCAAAAGTCTCATCGCCAAAGCCAAAATTTTTATGGACACCAATTACGCCAGCATGAAACACCAGCACCAACTTGAGAAAGAGTGTGGTGTGGACATAAACTATCTTAATATCCTCTTCAAGAAGGAAACCGGCAAAACTCTTTATCAGTATATCAGGGATGTACGCATGGAGTACGCTAAACATTTTCTTGAAACCGGAGATGATCAGGTTAATGATATCGCAAGGAAAATCGGATATCCTAATAGTAACTCCTTCACACGGGCATTTAAGAAGGTATGTGGCCTGACACCTCAGGAATTTAGATTGTCATCGCAAAAATAAACCCGAATAATATAAACTTACCGTACCGGAGTAGAGCATGGATTTCATTGTAGCCAAATTTGGTGGCAGCTCTGTTGCCACAGGAGAGAGACTTCAGCAGATTGTACACATCATCGGACTCAATAACAACAGACGCTGCATTGTTCTTTCCGCCCCGGGAAAAAGCGCCGGATTCAACACTAAAGTAACCGACCTTCTGATTGATCTGGCCACCAAGGCTTTAAAATGTCAGAAATACTCAGCACCACTTCAGGAGATTAAAAGCCGTTTTCTGAACATCTATGAACCACTGGGTGTCTCACGCGCACGGATTGATGAAGTTCTTGAGGATCTCGATCAGCGACTCAATACCTCCAAAGAAGATGAGGCGAAATTCAGGGACCAAATCGTTTCAGCCGGTGAAGATCTGAACAGTAAACTATTTGCTGATTACCTCAACATCTGCGGAATTGACGCAGTATATGTGTCACCCAGAGAGGCAGGGCTTATCGTAACTGCAGACTTTGGCGATGCACAGCCCATAGATGAAGTGGAACTGAAGCTGGCAAAACTGAAAAAAATTTGCGCAGAGAAAGTCGTTGTTTTCCCCGGTTTCTTTGGAGTTACAGAGCAGGGTGAAATAGCCACCTTCAGCAGAGGGGGCAGCGATCTTACAGGAGCAATCCTTGCCGAAGCACTCGATGCTGCGGAGTATGAGAACTGGTCAGATGTCGATGGTATTTTCAGCGCTCATCCAGAAATGGTCACAAACCCGGCACAGATTCCCGCCCTCACCTATAAAGAGATGAGAGAGCTTTCCTACATAGGGTTCAACGTTCTGCACGAAGAAGCGGTTAAACCTATTATGCGTAAAAAAATCCCGATCAGACTACGCAATACCAACAATGTGGAAAATCAGGGCACCCTTATAGTCTCAGAGAGGTTACCAGGGGAAAGTGATGTCATAGGTGTAGCTTCCGGAGGCGGTTACTGCAGTTTTACGCTTCAGAAATTTCTTATGAACAGAGAGAAGGGATTTGGCAGGAAAGTACTTTCTATTCTCGAGGAGATGGATCTCTCCTATGAGCACTGTCCATCGGGTGTTGACAATATTTCTGTGATTCTCGATCAGGATCAGCTCAGACCAGAGACAGTGAACAACATTATAAGGACTATCGGAGAAAATTTATCACCAGATGAGATAAAAACAGAATTTGGAATCGCACTGGTGTCAGTTGTTGGTGAAGGGCTTCTTCACAAAATAGGTATTCTCGCTCAGGCCGCAAATGCACTTTCTGAAGCTGGTGTGAATATCAAAATGGTCAATCAGGGGAGCAGCGAAATCAGTATAATCTTTGGAATAGATGCTTCAGATGAGAAAAAGGCGGTGAACGCACTGTATAACGTTCTCTTTATCACAGAAGATTGAGGTATTATATAAACGGTCTTACGTTACGATAATGCAGAAAGCTCCACTAAGCCACTGCATCAACTCCGTACCAGCTATTCTTCTTAAGTCTTCTTACAGAAAGTTAGAGCCGGAATTTTTCCGGCTCTAACTTTGACTTGCAATAAAAACCATGGCTATTTCTGACTCAGCGGTGGAAAAGCAGTTAGAAAATTATATCTTGTAGTATAGTGAACTGAGCCGAGCCACTACAGGCGCAAACGGATATTTCTTTCCATGCATTTTAGTAAAATCTCTGCTTTATTCACCCATGGCTCACTACTATCTCAATTGCAAAGTTATTTATTTTAATTTTTCAGTAAACAGAATACAAATAAATTCAAAAAACTTTACATATTTCACTCAGAATATATATATATATATTATCAAATCATTTACAACACTCAACACACACTAACCAAACATTTTAAAAGGGGTTTACATGAGTAAAAGAATTATCAGCACCGCCATGTTCCTTTGTTTACTACTCTCATCTGCATCATTTGCCGGTAAACAGAACCTTATTACAACAAATCCTCTTGGCATGGCTTTTGGGGTTTTCAATGCTGAATATCAAAGGTCAATTTCAGATAATGCTTCCATTGGTATAAACGGAATTTTCTGGAGTCCTCCAGTTGTGGATCTTGTTATTTTTGGCGTTGGGGGTTCATACAATTATTATTCAAAAGCTTCATTCCGTGGTCTTTGGATCCAAAAAGGTATAAATATTGGTGTTGCCACATTTGATATCGATGAGATAATCAACTCATACGAAGTCAAAACTAAAACAGTCTCTGCCTTTACCACAAGTTTAGGCGCACTCATAGGATACAGATGGACTTGGAATACCTTCTCTCTTGGTACAGGAGGTGGAATTTCATTTACAATTGGCGACTTTGAAGATCACGATTTTGGTGGAATATCACCAGCACTTGCCTTTGATATTGGTTTCAATTTCTAAACATACCAAGGCACAATAAGATTAATAAGACCTCCGGTGTAAAATGGAGGTCTAACCCTTCATTTTTTGTATCAGAGATAAGTATTTACAGTACCTTTATTTCGACTCTAAAGATCTGATTTTTTACCCCAAAAGCAGTTTCACAGCCATCTTTTATATCAAAGACCTATGCTCTCCTTTGTACACTTTATCTCTTTTCCTCGGGTATCTAAGCAATTTCGTTTGTTCCTAGTTACGCTGTAGCCTCTCCCCTCTGTATTATTTTTATTCGAAGTAGGCTGTATCCTGAGATTCTCCGACAAACTCAAGATAATAAATTACTGTTTTAAACAGCTTGTGAATTTCAGACGGGAGTGTAACGTAACCACCAGAACCAGTATCCTGTCTGATAACCAATGTCCCGTACTCATTATCACCATCTCCGTCCTTTTCAAAGATAAATTTCTTTTTCAAAAACTCTATCTCGTCAGAGTCAACAAGTTTCCAGTAACAGTTATCTTTACCCTTTGTGAGTACCACAGCATACATGTAAGGAACAGCCCCATCGGGGCCGTCATTGATTGCGACCTGAAACTGAACCCCGATAAAATCCTCCGACTTTTTTTCCTTCTTCAGCATAAATCTTATATCTTTTGGTATCGGTTTACCGGTTGTATTTTCATCAAAGCTCAGGTAAGGAGAAAAGAAATATCCTTGTGGTGCCTGAATTTCCGTAAGTTCACTGAAACATTTGTACTTCATCGCCAATTGGTCGGGGAAGTAAACTTCCATATTGCCAAAATAAATAGCAGGCAAAAGAATCAAAAAAGCAGTAACAATCATTTCCATGAATTCGAAATTACCTATAATCAAAGAAATGAAGCCTCCTATACCCGCTAAAACTACTGCACCAATAGAGAGATAACACTGAGGCAAGTTCGCTTTAATGATTAGCTCCGATTCCGAGAGAGTTTCACCAAGGCGTTCTATCTCCTTTTCGCTCACTGGTGCCCAACTCTCAACTCCATGTTGGTAAGGCATGTTGGAAATCGGTTTCATGAGAATAAAAGGATAAGCGGCCAGGATAAAGGGTAATCCGATCCAGAAATTAGAATAGAAGTCCTGTAAAAATATAGCTGTAGCATAGAGAGATATCATCAGAACTAACCGTAGCCACACAGACAGATTAAGGTATCTGAATTCACTCTTCATTTGTATGTCTTCTCCTTATTTTGATGTAGTTCGCTGGTACCGCATGCTTCCCAGTAGAGGGGGCAGGCCGCCTGACAGGCACTGAACGCGCTGCAGTCAAGGCACTCTGAGGGTGCGTACTTTTTTTCTTTGAAATACCTGGCACGATCAGAGTACCATACGGTATCAAATTTTTTCTTTAACAGATTCCCGATCGGCTCTTCATACGAAGAACACGGGAAAACTTCACCATCACAATTGACGCTGATTAAACCATCCATTGCAGCACATGCTTTATTCCCTAAACCTCTTGCGACGGGATTAAATTGACAAAACGGTGTGGGAGAATACCAGAAAAAGGTCAGTCCGCACCTTTGCGCCTCAGAGTTAATTTTGTCTACTATATCCCCTATTTCGCTATAGGAGATATACAGGTCATGATTTAGCGGATTTTTCCTGGAAGGGATATACATGTTCATTGAGAAGCGGTTGATCCCGAGGCCTTCCAGAAAAGGAGGCATAGTCTCAATAGTGTCTTTGTTCAGAGCACATATTGTTGTATTTGTCTGCACCGCGATCTGCGCCTTCTTAAGTGCTTTGATTCCCTCAATGGTTTTTTCAAATGCCCCCTCAACCCCGCACAGACGATCATGTATCGCGGCCTCAGAGGATTCAAGACTGATCTGTGCAGTCCTGAGCCCGGCACGGTATAAGGACAAAGCCCTTTCTTCAGTAATCAAAGTGCCATTGCTGATCAGATTTGTCCTGAGCCCCACCTTTAAAGCGTAAGCCACAAGTGTCTCAAGATCTTTACGCAACAAAGGTTCTCCTCCGGTAAAGGAGAAAAACGGGATTTTTGCCTTGTCCCGAAAAATCCGTATAATTTTTTTTATCTGCCCTGTTGACATTTCCCGGTAATCACTTCCCCCCGGACATCCGGCATAACAAAAGAGACATCTGTTATTGCACCGCTTGGTTACAGCAATCTCTCCAAGAACTGGCAGCCGTGTAAAATCAAACTCATATCTGACAGATTCAGTCCGAACACCCTTTCCATCCATACAATCCTGAATATTTCTGAAGAAACGATCAATATCCCTGATTCTTTTTTCATTACAATCCGGAATTTTTTCAAGGCTCCCCCCGGCAAACAGATATTTCAACAAACTGGTCCCTGTACTGTTCAGTTTGTAAACCATATTGGGGGGAATAATCAGAACATCATCTTCTGCCCGGTAAAGCAGGAACGGCTTCACTGAATTAAACCAGTGTGAAAGCGAAGCTATAGATTCTTTTATCTGCGAAGATGTCAACGAGCCCTCCCGGAAATGCACGCTGAATGACAGGCACTGTGGCAAGCCGAATGACAGGCACTGTGACAGGCCGAGTAACAAGCCGAATGGCAGGCATTATGACAGGCGGAGTAACATACCGAATCAATACCAGCCACATTAGGAGTAAAGCAACCTGAAAAGCAGTTGTTAGACTGCATGAACTCTTTACAGGAACCGCTAACTTCCAGTGGCAGGCTCATATTTTCATACCTGGAGGGCAGATGGGTCAAACGGTTCAAATTATACCAGTTATTCCAGTGATAAGTGTTACCGGTAGTTTGATTCTGTATACCCTCAGATTCTTCTCCCTGATTTTTTTTCAAATATTCAGTTCTATAAAATTCCTTTGTCGCTTCAAGGTCACAGTCCCAAATCTTCTCCTGCAATGTTTTCATGTTTTTTTCGAAATATTTGGTTAACTTGAGAGAAACAACCTTCCCCTGCGAATCGAAACACTCCAGAAAATCTGTTTCAAAGTGCTCAAGTGCCCTAACCACCTCAAGAACCCGTATTTCCAAAGGAGCTACTTGGACCACTTCTACTATCTTCTGTGAAACAAGTCCTTCTAAAATGAGGGCAACTATTGATTTAAGTTCGAGATCGATCAGAAAAGCGAGTTCTACAGGATTCAGATCTTCAGCAATCTTTCCCTCAACCTGGTAGGAACCCACTACAAGTCTGGGCGGAGTCCATGAGTAATCCGCCCAACTGACCCCTTTAAGCAGCTCCCTTTTACCCTCACTATTTTTCACTTTCGAATAAAAACCAAAGCCCCCAAAGAGCACAACAACTCCCATAGAAATCAAAAAACCTACCCTGATATTTCTTATGGACGCGACCTGCAGAGTCTCATTACCCCTTTGGTTATCAATGTCAAAAGTATCGGATGTTTTTTTGTTCAGAAATCCAGCATATTCCTTCGGGAAATAAAACTGAATATTCTGTTCCCTATGTGATCGAAGATTCTTCTGATAAAAAAGGAGTGTCAGGAAATACTTTCCGTCGGTTCCTGGTGAACCGTAGAAATCAATTTTGTTTTCTCTGTTAACAAACCTTTCTGTCATTAGAGGAATTGCATCTTTTTGTTCTTGTGTCAGTGTATCACCTGGTACTGTTATCGGAAAGACGATGCGAACGGCACGGTGCTGCATAGGGTACTCCCATATATTTGCACCCCAGTTAAAATAAAAATATTCTCTACCATCATTTCCGGTCGTATATCCTATAAGTCCCCTTGCAGCGAAATCACTCTGGAAATTGAGTATATAAAAGGCACGACGGGTAAAGTATTTACCATCCGACAAAACAACATTCCAGGTGTCTTGATTTTTCCGATTTATACTCAAAGGGTATCTTACACCGCCATCAACATCAGCCCAACATCGTCTAAGATTCCATTTTATATTTCTATCCGCTTCCTGAAAATCAAACCCATGCATTCTTCTGTTCCTGGCAGTCCATTCAATAGAGTGGTGCGCATCCACAACTCCGTTAGGTTGTATTGTCAAGGTAATCTCGGTTGATACCAGCCTTAGTTCCTGAGCCCGAAGAGATACCGCAATACCGAAAAGCAGAAGCAATCCTGTGCATCTGTTTATTATTTTCACCTAACACCTCCAATATTTTCCTGATATCCCATATCAGGGTAGAAACAGTGTAATTAAAAATCTGACCAGGGGTTAAATTTACAAAGATAAGTACATTGTAAAATCTGCTTTCAGTGAGCAGCTACAATCGGTCCTATTTTTTTTTGAATATTCCATTGTACCCAAAAGTCACATACCATCATCACAAAACATAATAATTGTAACCGAATGAGTCTAAAATATAGTAAATAGCAAGCCTTGACTTTCATAGTTTATCGGTATGGAAAGCGACACCTCACCATCTCTTATTAACAACTAATAATTTCGGAAAACAGAATGATCTCAACTTTAAGTACGACAACCATCAAGGAAATTTGGTTATGCCCAAAATAGATTTTCACATATAGCACTTCGCTCCATCCATCCCCGTCATTCATATTATATTATCTACAAGAGAATCATTTGTTTCTCACCCGATATGGTTATCATTAACCCGGAGGATATTTATGAAAATTGGAATTGTTATTCACACTCAGTCTGGGCATACCTTGAATTTTGCCAAAATCATCGAGAAAAAACTCACACAGCATGGACATGAAGTGGACATTAAGGGTTTACGCACAAAAGGAGCTGTCAAACCCCGCTCGCGTAAATTTGACCTGATCAAAATTCCTGAAATCGATGAGTATGATGTGCTTCTTTTTGGCGGACCGGTTTGGGCATTCACAGCTTCTCCTGTTGTTTTGAAATATCTCGGCAGTTTAGAAACCCTCAAAGGGAAAAAGGCATTATGCTTTGTTACTATGGGTCTGCCCTTTCCCTCTCTTGGCGGTAAACAGGCAATAAAAGCAATGGAAGAGGATTTGGCACTATCAGGGGCAGAAATTCTACCAGGAGAAATCGTATGGTATTTTTTCAGTGGGGATGAGGAGAAGATGAAAGCAGCAGCCACGAGAATAAACGATGCAATAGGAGAACCGTAAACAAAGCGGGGGGACCACTCTCCTCCCTTTGGGATTAAGTTCAAATAAAAAGCCTCTGTTCTGATCGGGCAGTGCCCCACAAAAAAACTTCAGTCAATTTAATTACAGCAGGTTGGCAGCAAGCTCAGAGAGCTTTGACCTTTCCCCTTTGGTAAAGGTCACGTGTGCTGCAATCTCCTGTTTTCTGAATTTTTCCACCACGTAGGTAAGACCATTACTTGAAGAGTCGATGTAGGGGTTGTCTATCTGGTATGGATCACCGGTGACTACAATTTTGGTTCCATCCCCTACCCTGGTAATGATGGTTTTAATTTCGTGAGGAGTAAGGTTTTGTGCTTCATCGATTATGAGGTATTGATTGTGAATGGAACGCCCTCTTATATAGGTAAGTGGCTCAATAATAAGAATTCCCATCTCCATCAATTCTTTAAACCCTCTGGACCGGGACTGGGTCCGGCTCTCTTTTCTCATAATCAGTTCGACGTTGTCAATTATGGGGTACATCCATGGCGTGAGTTTTTCTTCCACCGTTCCGGGAAGAAATCCAATATCCTTACCCATGGGAAGCGTAGGTCTTGAGACAAGAATCCGGCTGTAAATATTTTCATCCACAGTTTTAAACAGACTTGCAGCAACAGCCAGAAGAGTTTTCCCCGTGCCGGCCTTCCCGACAAGAGTGACCAGCTGTATTTCATCATTGAGAAGAGCATCCATTGCAAATGCCTGTTCTCTGTTTCTGGGCGTAATCCGCCAGGGGCCCTCCTGATTTTCCGGCATAACCCGTACAATCCCCTGCTTCTCCCTGCTGAAACGTCCCGGGAAGCTTATCTGAGGATCGGTATCTGAAAAAAGTGATACATACTGATTTGGAAAAAACTCCTCATCAATTTTGCAGTATCCCTGCTCCCTGAATCTGGATAGTACTGCAGAGTTAACGGTGACATTTTTTACACCGGAATAGAGGTCCTCTATATCGACCTTATCTGTTTCGTAATCTTCAACATCCAACCCAAGAGCATCGGCTTTGACCCTAAGATTGATATCTTTTGAGACAAAGATAGTGGGGATATCGGTTGACTCCTTTACACCGAGCGCGATCGCCAGGGTCATACTGTTCTTGCTTCTGTCACGGAGTTCTTCGGGCAGTTTTCTTAGCATACTGCCTGCACCGATTTTCACAAAGAGTCTGCCTCCGTTTTTTAACTCCACACCATTTGAGAGCTTTGCCCCTTTTCTCATCTCATCGAGGATTCTTGAAGTCTGACGGGCGCTGGTGCCGATTTCGGTGACCTCTTTTTTAAACCGGTCAATTTCTTCGATAACAGTAATAGGCACAATTACATTGTTTTGCCCGAATTTAAACATCGCCTGCGCATCGTAGAGTAAGACAGTTGTATCCAGTATATAATTTTTTTTCATTTATAAGAGCCCTGCCTGCCAGATTTTTTTCAATTTAGCGACGCATCAATTTATAGGAAAAAAGCAGCTTTTCCACTATAACTCTTAAACAAAGCCAATCCAAAACCCACATTTATATTACGTTTAGATAGTACCGGGGATTAAAAAGTCTTAAATACAGCCAACTCTAAGCCGAGAGTTTTGAAAAGACCCTGTTTACAGGATTCAGAAAACCGGTTAAAAGCCAAACCTCATCTGTCATTGAGGGGTGCATATTTTCTTTTCTCAGAGACACTTTTATAAGCGGGGCGAATTATTCTTCCTCCACTTAGAAGCTCCTCAATGCGATGAGCCGACCAGCCTGCAATTCTGGAGATTGCAAATATGGGGCAATAGAGTTCCTGTGGGATATTCAACATCTGGTAAACCATACCGGAGTAAAAGTCTACATTGGCACAGATTACCTTCCCGTTACCCTTATATTTTGAAAAGACAGAAGGAGTTACCCTCTCAACAGCTTCATGAAGCTCAAATTCGTCGGTTCTTCCCTTTTCCAACGCCAGCTCGGAAGCCTTTTCCTTCAATACTACCGCCCGCGGATCACTAAGGGTATAAATGGCATGCCCCATTCCATAAATAAGCCCTTTACGGTCAAATTCTTCCCGTTTTAATATTTTTGCCAGAAATGAAGCGATTTCTTCATCATCTTTCCAATCCCTGACCCCATTTTTCACACACTCCATCATTTCTGAAACTTTTATGTTTGCCCCACCGTGCTTTCCGCCTTTCAGGGCCCCCACAGCAGCGGCCATAGCAGAGTAGATATCGGTATCAGCCGAGGAAACCACATGAAGTGCAAAAGCGGAGTTATTACCACCACCATGCTCAGCATGAAGCATGAGAGCGAAATCAAGCGTTTCTGCTTCAATTTGGGTATATTTTGAATCGGGACGAATCATGTGGAGGAAATTCTCCGCAGTACTTAATCCCTCAAGGGGATTGTGTATCACCAGGCTTTTCTTGTTGAAGTAATGGCACTTTGCCTGATAGGCATAGGCCACCAGGGTAGGAAACCTGGCAATCAGCTCGATACACTGACGAAGGTTGTTTTTAAGCGAGAGATCATCGGGATATTCATCATAGGAGTAGCATGCAAGAACAGACCGCGCAAGTTTATTCATAATATCAGAACTTGGGGCTTTCAGGATCATGTTTTCAGTGAAACCAGCAGGCAGTTCCCTATGACTGTCAAGCATCTCCCTGAACTTATCCAACTGATCTTTCTGAGGAAGTTCTCCAAACAGAAGAAGGTAGGCTACTTCACTGAAACCAAACCTTTTTTCTGCCCTGCAGCCATTAATTATGTCTTTTATATTTATTCCCCTGTATCGTAAGCGTCCCTCTACAGGAGTTTTCTCCCCCTCATCGATGATATACCCGTGCACATCCCCTATATGCGTCAGGCCAACCAGCACACCGGTGCCGTCCTCATTGCGCAAGCCTCTCTTCACGTTGTACTTGCAATACATCTCCGGATCGATACAATTTTGTCCCGATGCTATTTCACAAAGTTTACTGAGATACTGCCTTTCGAACTGTGATTCCTTGCGCACTGTACCATTCATAATACCGTTTTCCCACTTATTCTTCTTTATATTCTAACCTGACCTGTCATACTGCATGAAATTTATCTGTCCAAAGGGTGCTCTCTGGAAATAAGCTCATAAATATACATTAAAAACCGGGCCAACACCTCAACAGATTAGATTTGATTGAAATTTAGCAACTACCCAGGTAAAAAAAACCTCAAAAAACAGAAGCAATAAAGCTGCAGATCAGACCCAAATCTAGAATTGAGGTAATCATAAAGATCATTCCCTTTTGTGGTATAATAATTGTTCCTAAAAGTAATGTGAAGATAAATCCCGGAAGGCAACTCCCAACTATCCCTCACAAGGTGAATATGTGCAGAACAATTTAAATCAGCAGATTTTTGCTGAAAAAATCAAACACATCTATACTCTGGTCCCGGTTGGCCTAATAGCAACACTTGTAAACGGAACCATTGTCACAGCACTGGTTTATACCATTTCGCCTGAACCCATTGTACTGGTATGGTTTGCTGTTTTGCTCATTGCAGTGGCCCTGCGCAGCCTATTCACTTATCTTGGAGTCCGTTCTATAGAAAAACAGGAACATATCATGCTTTGTGCCACTGTGCTGAGTGCAGGGTTTGCACTTTCAGGTGTCATCTGGGGCTCTGCAGCCTTTTTTATGCTCCTGCACCGCTCTTCACCTCTTACACTTTTTGTTGCCTTTTTGGTAGGGGGGATGGCTGCCGGCGCTGCCGCTACCTATTCAGCTCTTCGCCCCACCTATTACGCATTTATTTTACCCGCTGTTATACCACATATTATTCTGTTTCTTTTCTCCGGGACACACGCCTTTATGATAATCGCAGGCATTCTGCTTTATTTTATTGTTCTCGTAAGTATCTCTGCGGAATCCAACAGAAAAATTATCGATAATGCACTGCGCCTGAGATTTGAAAAGGAAAAACTTGCCAGACTTGTATCAGATGAGCGTAACCGGATTAACAGGTCGAATAAAGCATTGAAATATGAGATCAAAAAACGGAAAAATGCAGAAAAAAAGCTTAAACAGAGCTACAAGGAGCTCGAATATAAAGTAGCTCAAAGAACCGAAGAACTAAGTAAATCAAACAAAAGGCTGGAAGAACTAAACCGTGAACTAACCTACTTTTCCCATTCCGTTTCACACGACCTCCGATCCCCCCTTTTCAGTATCAATGGATTCAGCAAAGCACTGGGGGAAGAATTAGAGGGAAAAATGGATGATACAGCCAAATACTACCTCTCACTGATTCAGAAAGCTGTAAAACGAATGGGTGAACTCATTGAAGACCTTCTCATGTTTTCAAAAGCCAGTCAGAGCGAAATACAAAAATCCGAGGTTAACCTGAGTGAAATAGCACTCGATATTATCAAAAACCTACAAAACCAGGATCTCAAAAGACGTATCAGATTTGTATCTAACCCTCAGATAATTTCCAGATGTGACCCTAAGCTTATACGAATAGTATTGGAAAATCTGCTGAGCAATGCCTGGAAATTCACGGGTAAAACAGAAAATCCCCAAATCCAATTCGATATGCTCATAAAAGATAATACTACAGTGTACTACATCCGCGATAATGGTGCCGGATTCGATATGGCAGAAGCAGAAAAACTGTTCGCCCCATTCAAAAGATTACATACGGCTTCAGAATTTCCGGGCTCAGGGATTGGTCTGGCAACCGTAGCCAGAATTATATGGCGACATGGCGGCACAATCTGGGCTGAATCTGAGATAGGTAAAGGTGCTACCTTCTATTTTACACTTCAATAATTCAACATAACTTTTCACCAAACCATACCGCTTATACACATATCTTCAGTTCTTCAACGAGAAGACCAAAACAATACTGGTAACTCAAACCCCCTTACTCATTTTGTATATTAAGTGAGGTATCTCTCTATGTTTCCGCCTACGCCACACGGTTTATGGTTGAACTGATCAAAGCCCTGTACACAGCTCTTTTTTCAATAAACTTGTTAAGAAACAGAATCCAACAATGGAAACGGATATGTCAAACAACAACCAACCCCATGCCCTTCTCCTGCTGGCCCACAATGAGGAGCAGATAGGCAAATTATACGAGCATTACGCAACCTGCATTACTCATCACAGAGATTTCTGGAAAAAGCATTCCACAGAAGAATTCAAACACGCAAAGTGGATACACTCACTTATCGAACTGGTAAATAAGGGTATAATTGATTGGGATACAAAAAGATTCAATGAAGCAGCCATAAGAACAATGAACTCCTATGTGATCGAACTAACAGAAAAAGCACAAAAGAGGTGCCCCACAACAGTAGAGGCAATTTCTGATGCAATGAGCATTGAAACCGCTCTCATAGAGAGGAAATTTTTCGAAGCATTTGAATCTGATAACAAACAGTTCTCTGATGTGATCTCTTCTATAAGGGAGGAAACGCAAAAACATCTCGATGAAATAAAACATCTATGGAACAATTACCACAACCGATAATTTATGTATCACAGGAAGCGGTTTTCTTTGAGCCATTTTTGTGCTATAAGTGCGCTGGCTTCCTTATCCTTGATTTCAAGCATAATGTCCGGATCAAGCTTACACTTCTCAACTACGCCCATGAAACTGGCAAAGTCATTCAGGTCAATACTCCTGATGTGAGATCCACACCTTCCGCCGGGAAGCTGTGAACTGTAATCGATCATAGGAATACCATCTTCTTTTCCCCAGGTGGAAGCTGCACCTACGAGAGCATTTTCCATGGTAACTCCCCCTCCGTTGCATAGATGGTGAAAACTGTCGAAGAGAACCGGCAGAGCAGTTTCTCTGTTTACAAACAGACAGTCATTGATATCAAAAAGCCTGTCATCATTCTCCACCACCAGTCTTTTGCGCACATGTTTTGATAATGAATTTACTACATCAATGAAACGAATCAGGGCTGCGGGTTTATCCCCATACACCCCACCGAGATGAATCTGAATTTTAGCATCAGGGGGAAGATTAAGAGAGTCAATGAATGCACAGTGATACTCAATCTCTGCAATACTTGAGTCGACGACATTTTTCTTTGTAGAATTCAGTACAACGAACTGGTCGGGATGCATTGAGATTCTCATCCCCCCAAACTTTATCAGATCACCTATATTCTCAAGCTGCTTCTCAAAAGAGCTTCTCCAATCGAAATTACAGCATGAGTGCGAAGCAAAAGGTACAATACCTGAGCCGATTCTGAAAAATTTCAGATTTTCTTTTATATTGAAATGCAGGATTTTCTCGAGGCAGTCAAGATTGTTTTGTACAGTTGTTTTCAGACGCTCCTCAGAGTAGGAAGCGAGCCTGAAAGTGGATGAAGAGCTGCACCCTACAGAATTATTTAAACAGGGATAGCCGATTTTCATAATCTGACAGTAAATCCAAGAGTTACAAAGAGTGTATTGAGCCAATTTTTTGTAAATCCATCGGATACTTCAGGATCATCCTCAACCGTGCCTTGGGCACCTCCCCCCAGGTATCTTAGATTGAGCCATACGGTTTTATCGGAAGAGACCATTACACCTCCTCTCAGGGAAGCGTCAAGAATCGCCCCCGTAATATCCTGATCACTTAAGTTCAGGTATCTAATCGGGGCATAAACTCCATCAGCTTCTGCCCCGACCCAAAAACCAGCCCCCAGATAATGATAGGCTCTTATCTTCACTGCCGGCACAAGCCCTACATCTCTGGATGCAAAAAACGGATCTCCCTGTGAGCCTCTGAATGTGATAGTGGCGTTTCGGATTTGAAGGGAAGCTCCGAGTGCAAATTGGCTTAGAGGCGTTTGAAGAAAGTCGTAAAGATAACTTACACGGTAGAAAGGGAAGTTGTAGAGTAGCTTAACAGAGCTGTTTTGGGCAAATTGTATTGTATCGACCAGCAGATCTTCATCGAGCCGCACGACAGTTTCTATGGTGAGGGGCTGATAGAGGAAAAGTAAGGTGTGACGGTCTGAAATGTGCCAGTCAAGACTAAACCTTAGGGTTGGAAAGAGTACGTCCTGTCCCCCAGCCTGCCGGTAGTCAAACAAGGTACCCTCCTCACCAAACTGAATTCTGTGGCGAAGAACAGAAATAAATCCAGTTTCAATATGAGCGGAGATGTTTTTATAATCAGCGGTTTCGGTTGGCGCTGAGAGTGGTTGGGAAAAGGAGGTGTAAGGGGTAAAAATACAGAGAAAGAATATATAAACACCTGTATAAAACATGCCCTTTTTGCAAGCCAGCCTTTCTTTCATACTGAATCTCCCATTTATAACAATGTTGATCATAAGTATAAAGTGAGCAATACAAATGCCACTGAAATAATTTCATTTACCCATGAATTATTACTCCGGCAATTATATATGCATAAGAGAGTGTTTGAGTTTCATTACTTTTTTTAAGAGTCCAGCGCTAAGAAGCGCTGTTTCAAAAAACAATTGGCCCCGGGAAAGAACCAGCGAAAGCGCTCATTCGCCAGTGATTGGGGCGGATTTGTACCCGATAGTTTTTTTTTAGGAGCTTACTGCCGTTCGCCCTGTAAAATAGATGGAGAAAATTTTTGTGCAAGTTTAATTGCCGGAGTAATAATTTGGAGATAAAATTCTCATATTGTACCAAAAAATTGTATATTAAAGCTTAACACGCACATATTAACATTCAATAAACAGGAGAACACATGGGCGTAACTGTAGGTGTAAACAATATGTCCGTGGTGCATAAAGGCAGTAATGGAAAAAGTATTGCATTTCCCGATGTCTGTATGACTCCCGCCGGCACAGCTGTTATTCCAATCCCCTATCCCAATATCGCACAGTCCAGTGATACCGATAAGGGAAGCAAAAAGGTAAAATGTGATGGTAATCCGATTTGTCTGAAAGACTCAATTTTTAAAACCTCCACAGGTGATGAAGCAGGTTCCAACAAAGGAGTCGCGTCAGGCAAAACAAAAGGTAAAGCAGAGTTTGTTAATTACTCCATGAACGTGAAGGTTGAGGGTAAAAATGTTGCCAGAGCAATGGATATGATGCTCCATAACGATAAAAACACTCCCCCGGTGCCGCTGCTTCAACCGCCGATTATTGTTATCGCCATTGATGACAAACCCAAGTGTTTGTGTTGCGGGAAGGAGTTTTGATATGACGGATGATTATAAAAAACGTAAAGCTAAATATGAAAAATTTGTCAAAACCTATAACGAGGCAAAAACTGCATTAAATAAAGCAAAAGAAAAAGAGTTTGAGCATGTTCTTACCATAGACACTAACTATGGGAATTTCATAAGAAATGAAGATCACAGAGCAAACTGTTATTTTCATATAAAATCTGATACGAAACGGCAAGGTATTTACAACAAATGTTCAGATGAATCTTACAAATTTAATTATGCACCATACACTGATGAAGCTTTAGGCAAAGTTGTTTACAATTACCTCTATCGCAGCAGACCGTGGGGAAATCAACACCACCACATGTTATGCGTTGAGGTGTTCACTGAGGGTGAGAAGCGATTTGACAAAGAACAGATGGCACTGTTAAAAAAAGTACCTTACTCGGTTAATCGCGGGGAAAATATGATTATTCTCCCAGAAATGGAGAAACACTGTGCAGTACATAATTTGCCATGTCATAGTGGATCCCATACCAAGTACAATGACCTTGTATCGGGCAAGATGGAAGGGGTAAAAAGGGCTTTGGAAAAAATGAAAACAAAACCCTGTGATGGCGAAACCCTCCCAACCGACAAAGTATTAAATGAACTTACAAAACTTGAAAAAGCACAATGGGATTGGCATATTGCTAAAGGAAAAAACAGTACTAAGAGTGTAAGTGACCATGCAAAAGACGACCTTGAAGCAGAGAAAAATAAAAAAGGGAGAAGTAAATCATGAACAAAGATTACTGGGTTTGGATGTACTCAACAAACGAAGATACGGCAATTGTTACCCATCTTCCAGAGGGTTTTAGCTCAATGAAATGGAAGCTGTGTAAAGGTGTATCCTGCAAAGACTGGTTTCCTGAAAACCTCGTGTTAGAGTTAAACCCACAACGGGGGAAGATCATCACCGATGCGATACACAACCTATTGGGTTTACACATTGTGAATGAAAAGTTGAAATCGATTCTTGAGACATCAAATGCAGAGTGGGAATTTTTTCCCGTGATGATTAAAAATCACAAAGGGAAAATCATGAAAGAACCATACTACATTGCGAATCTTCTTGGAAAAATATTCTGTGTAGACAGAGAGAAATCTATCTGTGAAGAAGATAGCTTCGAAGAAGGCCAATTAGACCTTTATGACAAACTTGTTCTTGACCAATCCAAGATTCCAGAATCGGTGGATTTTTTCAGGCTCGGAGAAACTCCCCGGGTGGTAATCGCTTCAGATTCAATTACAGACAAAATCATTGTAGACAATGGTTGTAAAGGTCCATTCTTCTCCCATTACGAAGACTGGGACGGGTTTGGGGTTTAAATGGGAAATTCAACAAATGTTCAGATGAATCTTACAAATTTAATTATGCACCATACACAGATAAAGCTTTAGGCAAAGTTGTTTACAATTACCTCTATCGCAGCAGACCGTGGGGAAATCAACACCACCACATGTTATGCGTTGAGGTGTTCACTGAGGGTGAGAAGCGTTTTAACAAAGAACAGATGGCACTGTTAAAAAAAGTACCTTACTCGGTTAATCGCGGGGAAAATATGATTATTCTCCCAGAAATGGAGAAACACTGTGCAGTGCATAATTTACCATGTCATAGTGGATCCCATACCAAGTACAATGACCTTGTATCGGGCAAGATGGATGGGGTAAAAGATGCTTTGGAAAAAATGAAAACAAAACCCTGTGATGGCGAAACCCTCCCAACCGACAACGTGTTAGCTCAACTTACAAAACTTGAGAATAAATTTTGGAAATGGCATGTTAATAAAGGAAAAAACAGTACTAAGAGTGTAAGTGACCATGCAAAAGACGACCTTGATGCAGAGAAAAATAAAAAAAGGAGAAATAAATAATGAACAAAGATTACTGGGTTTGGATGTACGATACAAACGAAGATACGGCAATTGTTACCCATGATCCAGAGGGTTTTAGCTCAATGAGCTGGAAGCTGTGTAAAGGTGTATCCTGCAAAGACTGGTTTCCTGAAAACCTCGTGTTAGAGTTAAACCCACAACGGGGAAAGATCATCACCGATGCGATACACAATATCGTAGGCTTACACATTGTAAATGAAAAGTTGAAATCGATTCTTGAGACATCAAATGCAGAGTGGGAATTTTTCCCCGTGATGATTAAAAATCACAAAGGGAAAATAATGAAAGAACCATACTACATTGCGAATCTTCTTGGAAAAATATTCTGTGTAGACAGAGAGAAATCTATCTGTGAAGAAGATAGCTTCAAAGAAGGCCAATTAGACCTTTATGACAAACTTGTTCTTGACCAATCCAAGATTCCAGAATCGGTGGATTTTTTCAGGCTCGGAGAAACTCCGCGGGTGGTAATCGCTTCAGATTCAATTACAGACAAAATCAAAATAACAGAAGGGTGTACAGGTCCTTATTACTGTCATTACGAAGACTGGGACGGGTTTGGGGTTTAAATGGGAAATTCAATAATCTCTTATTCAGTGTTAATAAGCAACTACTCTTATCGTGAAGAGCTCTTTCAAAAACGTTCTCAACACACGTACGACGATGAGGCAGATTACCTGAAAACGCTTCAAAAACTGACGTTGGACTCTTACCGTTGTGGAATAGCACAACTGTTCTATCATGGAGATGTCGCCAGGCTCCAGGAACAGTTTAAAAAAGCAGGAGAGTATCGCCAAAAGCTCGATACCCTTGTTGCAGATAAACCACCGCAACTCCGCTGGTATTCACTAACAAGTCAGTTCCTTCCGCTTCTGGCCGTCTTTTGTACTGAGGGTATTTCTGCAGTGCAAAAACTTGGGCTTACTCAGTTTCCTTATCTACCAAACTATGAGTACGAGGAGGATTTTACCATTGGAAAATTCTTCTATACAGTACTTAATGATGGTGGAATTGTTTCTGAGTCTTTTGCAGAAACTCTTTTGGAAGAACTCAAGGAGCTCGATGAACAGGACACCACTCGCTATGCACTCATACTGGCATTAAAAGAGAGAGAATCTGCGGAATTTGACGCTGCAATGAAAACACTGCTTCAGGAACATGCAGATTTTTTCAGTGCAATGGAAGGAACAATGTCCTGCGATAAGGAAGCATACTCAACCGAACGAATGCTCTCCATTGAAGGATGGGCATGGATTAAAATTGCTCGTTTGAACGGATTAGATGTTTCTTCAGACTATTTTGCAATCCCACAACTCATCAGGCATCTGGTATAATTATGAGCATTGCAACTACCGCCTTTGGATTGGTATCCTCTGTTGCTCATATTGGAGATTACAATTAATAATATATAAACATTAGGTTATTACTTCGACAAATAAAACTGCATAAGAGAGTGTTTGAGTTTCATTACTTTTTTTAGAGTCCAGCGCTAAGAAGCGCTGTTTCAAAAAACAATTGGGGCCTTCAGCCCCAAACCCCGACCTACTTTCTTTCCAAGGCCAAAGAAAGTAGGCAAAGAACGCCTTGGGAGCCCCACACTGGCTCCAATATTCGCCAGTGATTGGGGGGCGGATTTGTACCCGATAGTTTTTTTTAGGAGCTTACTGCCGTTTGCCCTGTGAAATAGATGGAGAAAATTTTTATGCAAGTTTAATTGCCGGAGTAATAGTATGTAATTAAATCAGGTATGAGTACCGAAGATTTTTAGGTTTTCATGAGGATGTGAAACGATCAGCCGTCTTTTCAGGCGATTGGCAGAATTTCGCCCGAATACCGCCGCAAACTCTCTCAGTTTTGTAGCAATAACTTCCTCTTTTGCATGATTTTTTCCCTTAAATATCGCCAGCTCTGTTCTTTTTTTGGCAAACAGGTGGAGCTTGTCATAAATGTAGGCCTTTGCCAGATGAATTATGGTAACCTCTGGTGATTTAGCTGACCAATGGCCTAAAAATTCCAAAGCCTCATCAAAACGGCAAAGAGTGCAAAGGTGGTATGCTCTGATTATGGCTTCTGTTCGATTCAGATTTTTTTCCATTCTCAACAATCTTGTTCTGAGAAAGTCAACGGATGCATTACTGGATGTTTCATAAAGGTGAATCAAACGGTGAAGCCCCTGGATATTGGAAGGATCTCTTTGGAGCAGATTTTTCAGACAATTCTCATAAGAGCACATGTCCTGATTTTTTTCATACAGATCAGCCAACATAAGGTGAGAGTAATAGTTGCCCGGAGCGACATTGATTTCCTGCTCAAGACAGCGTATAGCCATTTCAGTATTACCTACACTCATATACGATGCAGCGAGACTGTGATAGGGAGATGCAAACTGGTCATCTACAATTATAGAGCGCTTAAACCAGAGTATACTCTCCTCAAACCTCCCTGCGTACTGAAAAATCTGCCCGGTTAACAGATAGATCTGGGCCAGATCCCTGCTGATTTCCTCACTCTTATTTCTGAGCGATTCAAAAAATGTTGCAAGCTTATGCAGCTCGTCAACCCCATTCTCCACATTACCATGCTCACACTGATAATAAAGCAGATCCTCTATCTCTTCGGCCAAATCCTCATAGGAGCACTTCTGTTCAATGACTCTTCCGATGAGCTCTGAGAGTAAAGCGAGAGGCTCTGCAGCTCTCCCTCTGAAGAGCGAAATATTCCCCCCTTCTTTTCTGATCTTCTCCCTATCGTCGCAGCAATTCATAAGGCACCCTTGTGTCTTGTAATCAAACGTGCAGACCATCTTACAGATACTCACATTTTACCGTTTAAACCCGGGCAGATCAACCAAATCATCGTATCTCACTGATCATCCTCCAGATCTAACACTGAACGAAGCGTGTTGAGCTTACCTGAAAGAGTCCTGTTATCAATGAAAATTTTCACCGGTTCAGATAAGGCCCTGGCCCCCTGAGCGATACTTTCCCGCGATCCGGTTGAAAATATAACCCAGTTAACTATATGATAATACCCTCTTGGAACATTTCTCACAGTAAGGCGATATCCGCTTTCACCTATTCCTCCCCTTGAAGAGGGCTTGCGGAAAACAAAGCCGCTTCCTTCGAGAAGAGAACTGTCCATGGTAGTCTGAAGCAGCCACCCGTAACCGCTGGAACCATTTGTTACTGTAAACAATTCCTGATCGGGATTGAGTTCAAGCAGAGTATCGGTTGTCCCCGCAGAAAACGGTCTGGCGAAACCGATTTGTGGGATTTTGAATGTGAAATGATTTCCCTGAGCCCCCATTACAGGGGTCATTTCAATATATGCCTGACTGAAAAACGATCTGAACCTGAAAGGTACATGTACATTCACAGGCACTTTCACCATCTGAGGGTAGCAGATCTGATCCACAGCCGCGCGGCTCCCCTTCACTCCCATCCCGAGATTGAGGTGAAAATCCCCCCTTCTGATAAGGCGAACAGGACCAACTTTGTACCTGCGCACCACACAGACGATATTTTCCTCATCATACCTGATAGGGATAAGCCCCCAAAGAGCTCTGAACAGTATATCGACCCTTAACTCCTCTGTCAGATCGATAAACTCACCAGTTTCAAAATCAAGAACTCCCGCGCGGTTGAAATGAAACCGGTCCATAGCAAAATCGGCGTAAAAGTAAGGGGTTTTGAGAGACTGGGTCTTGTGATCGTATCGTATGTAGGTAACCGGTGATTTTTCAACCGTGGTGTCGGTGCTTATAATTACGGCTCTTTTCGTTGATCCACGGCTTAGTGTCACGAC
The DNA here is from genome assembly GCA_001045525.1 of Chitinispirillum alkaliphilum. Lineage (NCBI taxonomy): Bacteria > Pseudomonadati > Fibrobacterota > Chitinispirillia > Chitinispirillales > Chitinispirillaceae > Chitinispirillum > Chitinispirillum alkaliphilum. The sequence continues at coordinate 80,184 of LDWW01000018.1, forward strand.
CTGTGATCTATAAAGATCAACTGATGGGGTAAGCAGCGAGTCTGTGTCATCCCAAAGGAAAACGATCTCATCCTGAGCTTTAAGCTTTCCGGTCGCTTCATGAGCATTGGGTTCATCACCGCTGGGGAGAATATATTCACCCCTCTCATTCATTTCATCGATCTGGAAGGGAAGCGAGACACCATCCATCCGGGTAATCCTTACTGAGCTTATACTGCTGCCGATAAGCTCAGGCAACATCTCCCCGGTCAGTACCACAGGCTCTGCCGTTACAGAGCTGCAAAGAAACCACAGAAATGATACAATTGCGATTATGATTGTTTTTTCCATGGATAAAATATAGCAAATGGCCTCCCCAATGTTTTGTCGGAAAATTTAATAAACCCATACATGCGGTCACCCGTCCAGGATTTTGGCATGTATCGGTTTCAGGCCCTCCACAAGGGCGTCGCTGCAGGAATTCCACTTTCGTATATGCTACATAGTGTCACCAATATGCTACATAGTGTCACCAATATGCTACATAGTGTCACCAGTATGCTACATAGTGTCACCAGTATGCTACATAGTGTCACCAGTATGCTACATAGTGTCACCAGTATGCTACATAGTGTCACCAGTATGCTACATAGTGTCACCAGTATGCTACATAGTGTCACCAGTATGCTACATAGTGTCACCAGTATGCTACATAGTGTCACCAGTATGCTACATAGTGTCACCAGTATGCTACATAGTGTCACCAGTATGCTACATAGTGTCACCGATATGCTACATCATGTCGCGTATTTGTGACATCATGTCGCGTATTTGTGACATCGTGTCGGTTATTTGTGACATTGTGTCGGTTATTTGTGACATCGTGTCGGTTATTTGTGACATCGTGTCGCGTATTTGTGACATCATGTCGCGTATTTGTGACATCATGTCGCGTATTTGTGACATCATGTCGCGTATTTGTGACATCATGTCGGGTATTTGTGACATTATGTCGGGTATTTGTGACATTATGTCGGGTATTTGTGACATTATGTCGGGTATTTGTGACATTATGTCGGGTATTTGTGACATTATGTCGGGTATTTGTGACATTATGTCGGGTATTTGTGACATTATGTCGGGTATTTGTGACATCATGTCGGGTATTTGTGACATCATGTCGGGTGGGAGTGTTTTTTGGGGGTTTTACAGGTAGGGAAAGCATTCAGCTGGCTTCAACTCCCGGATCGGCGGACCACACACCGGGATTTTCTCTCATCACACCGCCTCTCCATTGTCTGAATTGGGATTTTTAGGATTTAAGGATGATAGGATTTTTTTGTTGCCCGGGTAGAAAATTCATGTATAAAACAATAGCTTGTGTGAAGAGTGTAGTATAAAACATATCTAAGCTGATTAATGCAAATACCGCCCGGGTAAACCGCGGCAGGGAGGACTGCAGGTGGACAATTCCTATTGTCCAGTCCCCTCCAAAAGCGGAGTCCTCGAAGCGCTACAAACGAGGCACCGAGGAGGAATCCCGATTTCCATCGGGAAGCCTGAAGGAGAACCGGTAAGTTTACAGTGAGCCTGGCCGAACTGTCCGCGGCATGCGCCCAAATCATTCTTATTCTC